>CP119325.1:1285000-1397500 GCA_029202525.1 Candidatus Pseudomonas phytovorans | reverse complement strand
ACAACCCGCTGGGCAGCCGTCGCTCGCGCGCCTGGCTCCACCGCGGGTGGTCGACGTTCGGGTTCACGTTCGCATAGAAGCCATACTCATCCGGCGCCAGGCCTTCCCAGGTAGTACCAGGCTGCTCCGCCACCAAACTGATACGCACGATCGACTTGATGCTCTTGAAGCCGTACTTCCACGGCACCACCAACCGCAATGGGGCGCCATTCTGGTTGGGCAACTCTCGACCATACATACCCACGGCCAGAATGGCCAAAGGGTGCATTGCCTCATCCAGGCGCAACCCTTCTCTATAAGGCCAGTCAATGAGCGCGAACCCCGAACGCTGCCCGGGCATATGCTCAGGATCTTTCAACGTCTCGAAGCGCACATAGCGCGCGCTCGAAGTCGGCTCGACCTGCTTGAGCACCTGCGCCAAGGGAATGCCGAGCCACGGAATGACCATCGACCAGGCTTCGACACAGCGCAGTCGGTAGATGCGTTCCTCGAGCTGGTAGGGTTTGACAAAGTCTTCCAGCGCATAGCGCCCGGGCTTGCCAACTTCTCCATCCACCACAATCGACCACGGCTCGGTCTTCAGGCTGCCGCCATTGGCCGCCGGGTCGCCCTTGTCAGGCCCGAACTCATAGAAGTTGTTGTAGTGGGTAGCGTCCTTGAACGGCGTGATCGCCTCACCCTTGACCGTGACTGCCTGCCATTGTGTGGCCGCAAGCTTGTCACTGAACCAGCCAGGTGCCTTGCCCGCTTCGACATCGGCGTATCGGCCGGCGTCGGCCGCATGACCAATGCCGGGCATAGCGCCCAAGGCCAAGCCGGCCAACGAGCCGCCCAACAGGGTACGACGGGAAAGGTAGATGCCTTCGGGAGTGACCTCCGACGCCTTGCACTCGGAAGATCTGGGAAGCTTGATGAGCATGGACGGCTCCACAGCACTGATAACGGATGTACCAGTAAGACTATGGAGCCGGAAGGTTATTCCTGCATTAAATCATTATCACGTCTTGCGACGACGCGACTTCAGCAGGAACTGGATCGGCCCCGATGCCGCATAGGCAAGGAAGATCAGCAGGAGGATGCGCGGCGGGTCGCTGAACACGACGGCAAACACCAGCACTACGGCCAGGATTGCCACAAACGGCACGCGGCCTTTGAGGTCCAGCTCCTTGAAGCTGTTGTACTTGATGTTGCTGACCATCAGCATGCCCGCAGCAGCCACCAGCAGCGCAACCAGGAACGAAAGCTTGGAACCCTGGATGCCGTAGTCGCTGAACGCCCACACAGTACCCGCCACCACACCTGCGGCAGCCGGGCTGGCCAGGCCGATGAAGTAGCGCTTGTCGGCGGTACCGACCTGGGTATTGAAGCGTGCGAGGCGCAAAGCGGCGCCGGCCACATAGATGAAGGCGACCATCCAGCCGACCTTGCCCATGTCACCCAGCGCCCAGCCGAAGGCCAACAAAGCCGGGGCCACGCCAAAGGCGACCATGTCCGACAGCGAGTCGTACTCGGCGCCAAAGGCACTCTGGGTATTGGTCATGCGCGCAACGCGGCCGTCCAGGCCGTCGAGCACCATGGCCACGAAGATGGCGATGGCGGCAAAGGCGAAGTACTTGCTCGCCTCGCGCGGGTCACCGGCACTCAGGGCACTCTGTGCGCTCATCGAGTTGATGATGGAATAGAAGCCGGCGAACAGGTTGGCCGTGGTGAACAGGTTGGGCAGCAGGTAGATGCCGCGATGGCGCACCTTGCGGCCTTCGGCGTCATGCCCTTCTTCAACGTGCTCATCGACAGGTAGCAGGCTTTCGGCGTCGGAGGGCTTGTTCGGCTCTTCGGGACGTTCGCTCATAAAGGGTACCTTGCAACAGGATGGAAAATGTTCGACACGGGCCCGCGAAACAGGTTCTGACAGCGGGCCACTGGTCTGCTTTATACCAGAAGCTGACTGCCAGAACGAAAAAACGCGGCCGAAGCCGCGTTTTTCATGTTGCGATGTTACTTAGTTCTTGGCTTTGTCGACGATCTTGTTCGCCGAGATCCAAGGCATCATCGAGCGCAGTTGCTCGCCGATGATTTCGATGCCGTGCGAAGCGTTGTTGCGACGCTTGGCGGTCATCGATGGGTAGTTGGTAGCACCTTCGGAGATGAACATCTTCGCGTACTCGCCGTCCTGGATGCGCTTCAGAGCGTTGCGCATGGCCTTGCGGGATTCTTCGTTGATGACTTCCGGGCCGGTGACGTACTCACCGTATTCGGCGTTGTTGGAGATCGAGTAGTTCATGTTGGCGATGCCGCCTTCGTACATGAGGTCAACGATCAGCTTCAGCTCGTGCAAGCACTCGAAGTAGGCCATTTCCGGCGCGTAGCCAGCTTCAACCAGGGTTTCGAAACCGGCTTTGACCAGCTCGACGGTACCACCACACAGAACGGCTTGCTCACCGAACAGGTCGGTTTCGGTCTCGTCCTTGAAGGTGGTTTCGATGATGCCGGTACGGCCGCCACCAACGCCAGCGGCGTAGGACAGGGCGACGTTCTTGGCGTTGCCCGAAGCGTCCTGGTAGATAGCGATCAGGTCAGGGATACCGCCGCCTTTGACGAACTCGGAGCGAACGGTGTGGCCCGGGGCCTTCGGCGCGATCATGATCACGTCGAGGTCGGCACGCGGAACAACCTGGTTGTAGTGGATAGCGAAGCCGTGGGAGAAGGCCAGGGTAGCGCCCTTCTTGATGTTCGGCTCGATTTCGTTCTTGTACAGAGCGCCCTGGAATTCGTCCGGGGTCAGGATCATCACCAGGTCAGCCGCAGCGACAGCGGTAGCAACGTCGGCAACTTTCAGGCCGTGGGCTTCGGCCTTGGCAACAGTAGCCGAACCTTTACGCAGACCGACGGTAACGTCTACACCGGAGTCTTTCAGGTTGCACGCCTGGGCGTGGCCCTGGGAACCGTAACCGATGATGGCGACTTTCTTGCCCTGGATGATGGAAAGGTCGCAGTCTTTATCGTAGAAAACTTTCATGAAAATACCCCTGGTTATATCTCGGCCCCTGCGGAGCCATCGCTAATTTTTGAATTTAGATGCTGAGCACTTTGTCGCCACGGGCAATGCCGGTAACGCCGCTGCGCACGGTTTCGAGAATCGATGCAGTGCCGATCGCCTGGATGAAGCTGTCCAGTTTGTCGCTGGTACCGCTCAGTTGTACGGTGTACACGCTGGCGGTGACATCGACGATCTGGCCACGGAAGATATCCGTGGTGCGCTTGATCTCGGCGCGCTGGGCACCGGTGGCCTTGACCTTGACCAGCATCAGTTCACGCTCGATGTGAGCGCTTTCCGACAGGTCGACAAGCTTGACCACTTCGACCAGCTTGTTCAGGTTCTTGGTGATCTGTTCGATCACTTCGTCATGGCCAACGGTGGTCAGCGTCAGACGCGACAGGGTCGGGTCTTCGGTCGGCGCCACGGTCAGGCTTTCAATGTTGTAGTTGCGCTGGGAGAACAGGCCGACCACACGGGACAACGCACCTGGTTCGTTTTCCAGCAGCAGGGAAATGATGTGCCGCATATCAGGTACGCTCCGTCTTGCTCAGCCACATGTCACGCATCGAGCCATCCTTGATCTGCATCGGATAGACGTGCTCGCTGCGGTCGATCGCGATGTCGATGAACACCAGGCGGTCTTTCATCGCAAACGCTTCTTCCAGCTTGGGCTTGAGATCTTTCAGGCTGGTGATGCGGATACCCACATGGCCATAGGCCTCGGCCAGCTTGATGAAGTCAGGCAGCGACTCGACGTACGAGTGCGAGTGACGGCCGTTGTAGGCCATGTCCTGCCACTGGCGAACCATGCCCAGAACGCCGTTGTTCATGTTGACGATTTTCACCGGCAGGCCGTACTGCATGCAGGTAGACAGCTCCTGGATATTCATCTGGATACTGCCTTCGCCGGTCACGCAGGCAACGTCCTGGTCCGGGAAGTTGAGCTTCACGCCCATCGCCGCCGGGAAGCCGAAGCCCATGGTGCCCAGGCCACCGGAGTTGATCCAGCGGTTCGGCTTGTTGAAGCGGTAGTACTGCGCCGCGAACATCTGGTGCTGGCCCACGTCGGAGGTAACGAAGGCATCGCCACGAGTCACTTCGCACAGGGTTTCGATGACTTTCTGCGGTTTGATGACGTTGCCATCGCCCTTGTCGTAAGGGAACAGCTCACCATCGCCACGCCATTCGTCGATCTGCTTCCACCAGGCATCCAGCACAGCCTTGTCAGGCTGCTCGCCGATTTCCTTGAGAATGCCGAGCATTTCGCTGAGCACGCTGTCGACCGGGCCAACGATTGGCACGTCGGCCTTGATCATCTTGGAGATCGACGCCGGGTCGATATCGACATGAATGATCTTGGCGTTCGGGCAGAACTTGGCCGGGCCGTTGACCACACGGTCGTCGAAACGCGCACCAACGGCGAAGATCACGTCGGCATTGTGCATGGCCATGTTGGCGGTGTAACTGCCGTGCATGCCGAGCATACCGAGGAACTGGCGGTCAGCACCCGGGAAGCCACCCAACCCCATCAGGGTATTGGTGACTGGCAGATTAAGCGACTTGGCAATTTCGGTCAGTGCTTCTGAGCCGCCGCCGAGAATCACGCCACCACCGGCGTAGACAATCGGGCGTTTGGCAGCCAACAGCATTTCGGCAGCCTTGCGGATCTGGCCGGAGTGGCCGCGTACCGCTGGGCTGTAGGAACGCAGCTTGACCTTCTTCGGATAGACGTACTCGAACTTCTCGGCCGGGTTGGTCATATCTTTTGGAATGTCGACCACGACCGGACCTGGGCGACCGGATTGCGCCAGGTAGAATGCTTTTTTCAGTACTTCAGGGATCTCGGTAGCGTTTTTGATCATGAAGCTGTGCTTCACGATCGGCCGCGAGATACCGATCATGTCGGTTTCCTGGAAGGCATCAGTACCCACCATGGTGCTAGGCACCTGGCCGGACAGGATGACCATCGGGATCGAGTCCATATAGGCCGTGGCAATGCCGGTAATGGCATTGGTCGCACCCGGGCCGGAGGTTACCAGCACCACACCGGCCTTGCCGGTGGCGCGGGCGTAGCCGTCCGCCATATGGGTTGCCGCCTGCTCGTGACGAACCAGGATGTGTTCCACTTCCGGTTCTTTGAACAGTGCGTCGTAAACATGAAGGAGAGCACCACCAGGGTACCCGTAGATGTGCTTGACGCCTTCGTCACGCAAGAAGCGGACGATCATCTCACCGCCGGATAAAAGCTCCACGTTGTTCACCTCAAAAACGCCAGAATACCGCCCTCACTGGACGGGTCTTAATAGGTTTACTGCCAAGCAGAGCACGAGCGAACGTCAGCACTGACTGAGCAAGTATTGGGAGCACCCCAGAGTGTTGCGGGGTTTTCCCACCCAGCGCGAGGTAACGCGTTGCGGGGTGTTACAGGTCGGCGCGGGTGTGCGCCTCATGATCTGCTTAGCGGGTCTGCTTCTGGCAGTCCCTCTACAGCGGAAGTTGGATTCTTGTGATTTGGCGCGTACAAGTCAAGAAAAATTATTGCCAATTTTTCCTCAAGATGAATCCCAGCCACCACTAAAAATCGCTTCAGCAGCAGGAATAATAAGATTTCCATAAAAAAGGGCCACAATCTGCGGCCCTTAAAGGAAAAAGAGAAGAAATCAGGCGGAAGCAGCGATCAATTGATCGAACTCTGCCAGCAGGCGCCGCAGCTCGCGACTCTGCTCAGGGCGGTCGCTGAACTCCGTTTCAGCCATGACCAGAATGCCCGAGGCATTGGGCAGCGCCTGGCCGAGCTCGATGATGATCTTCATGCGCGGCAGAAAAATCCACTGCAGCCATTGCTGGAGGTTCATGGTGTCTACCGCAAACGGCACCGTGCTGGCCAAGGCTTCGTCGCTGGGCGGCTCATCTTCCCACCAGCCCTGAACCTTCAACTCACGCTCGATCAGCAACAGGTGGTCGACGATATCCAGAATGCGTTGTTCGATCATCAGGAAGTTACCCGTGCCTTCTGTCGAGCCAGTGCTGCACCCGCGCTGTCACCCTGCTTCTCGCGGGCCTGGGCGATGGTGTTCCAAAGTTCAGCCTGCAGGCTCGGGCGACCATTGGCGTAAGTCAGCGCGCGACGCGCCAGCTGCTCGGCCTGTGCTGCATCACCTTGCGACAGGCGCACTTGGGCCAGGCGGTACAGCACCTGCGGCTCGCGCGGGGCAATGCGCTGGGCACGCTCCAGGCTCGAAGCGGCTCCGTTCAGATCACCACCGCCCTGCTGGGTACGCGCGGTGGTCAGCAGCGCCAGCACCGGGCCATCCAGTTGCTCATCGGCCGACAAGCCACCTGCAGCACCGCTGCTACGTGGAATACCGGTTGGCGCACTGGTGCTCTGCGGGGCACTCATCGCTGCGATGTCGAACGGCTCGTCGGCGATCGGGTTGGGGTTGGTGGTCATCGGTGCGGAGCTGACCGGACCCGTGCTGATCGGGCCTGGGGTAATCGGGCCCGGCGTGATTGGCGAGGTGCTGATCGGCGCCGCGCCATTGGCAGCCGGGAACGTCTGGATGCCCGAAGCGCCAGCGCCCTGCGGGATCATCACGGTGACGCCGGAGTCCTCTGGCAGCGTCTGCGCTTGCGCGGTGCCCGTGTTATAGCCACCCGCCGAGCGGTTGGCCGTTACGCGTTCGCTGTTGGACACGCGGGTGCTCGAATCGACCACCGGTATATTGCCGCGCGGGACGCTGGAGCACCCCTGGAGCACAGCCAACGCCGTCACGGCAGGAAACAGCCACTTGTTCACGTCACACCTCATCAATGCAGCCTGTGCTTAATTCATCCAGCCTTTGACCCAGTCCATGACCGATTCTGCTGGATTCTGCTCGCCGCCACAGGTCGCGCCGGCGGGCGGTTCACTCCCGCGAATATACGGCATCTGCACCGCTCCCGGACAGCTGCCATCAGACCCATGGCCACTGTACGGGTCGATCCAGGCCTGCACCACGTTGTCCGGCTGCGGCATGTCCAGCGGCAGCGGGTCGGCCTTCTTCATGAAGCTGGTCCACACCTGCAGTGCACCCGTGGCACCGGTGAAAGGCGTTTTGCCGTTATCGTCACGGCCCATCCACACCACGGCCAGCAGGTCCTGGCTGAAGCCGGAGAACCAACTGTCACGCGAGTCATTGCTGGTACCGGTCTTGCCCGCCAGGGTCAGCGAGCGCGGCAAGGTGTTGTACACCGAGCGTCCGGTACCTTCGCGCATTACCCGCTGCATCGCATTCTGTACCAGGTAGATGGCCCCCGGGTCGAAGGTTTGCTGGATCTGGAACGGGTAGCGCTTGAGCGGCTCGCCCTCGGCGGTCAACACACTGCGGATACCGCGCATCGGGGTGTTGAAGCCGCCGTTGGCGATGGTCTGGTACATGGTCGCCACCTGCATCGGCGACATACCACCCGCACCCAGCAGCATGGACGGGAACGCTGGCCAGTCGACATTTACTCCCAGCCGGCCAATGGTCTTGATCACATTGGGCACGCCCACTTCCAGGCCAAGCTTGGCGGTGGACAGGTTGTACGAGTTGGCCAGGCCCTGGTACAGGTAGATGGTGCCATGTGGGCGGCGGTCGTAGTTTTGCGGGCGCCAGACCTGACCGTCGGCACCCTTGACCGAGAACGGCTCGTCCTGCACCCAGCTGGTGAGGGTGTACTTGCTCGGCTGCTCCAGCGCAGTCAGGTACACCGACGGTTTGACCAGAGAACCGATCGGCCGCACAGCATCGATGGCCCGGTTGAAACCGGCGAAGCCTGCCTGGCGGCTGCCAATCAGCGCCTGGACCTCACCGGTTTCCGGGTTGGTCACGACCATTGCCGACTCCACCTCGTCAGCACCCTTGCGCCCTGACAGGCGCTTGAAGGTCTCGCTCATCGAGGTTTCGGCCTTCATCTGCAGGATCGGGTCGAAGCTGGTGAATATACGCAGACCTTCTTCGGTCAAGTCTTCGTCGCGGTAGTCCTGGCGCAGCTGACGCTTGACCAGGTCGAGGAACGCCGGGAACGAGCTGTCGGCCAGGCTGCCGCGCTTGGTCACGCTCAGCGGCATTTTCTTCGCCGCATCGACTTCTGCCTGGCTGGCCACGCCCTGCTCGGCCACCAGGTCGAGCACCAGGTTGCGGCGGGCCAGTGCACGGTCAGGGTAACGCCGCGGGTTGTAATAGGACGGCCCCTTGACCATGCCCACCAGCAAGGCGATCTGATGCAGCTTCAGCTCCGACAGCGGCTGGCTGAAGAAGAACTGGCTGGCCAGGCCGAAGCCGTGAACCGCGCGCTGGCCATCCTGACCAACGAACACTTCGTTGAGGTAGGCCTCAAGGATCTCGCGCTTGTCGTAGTGCAGCTCAAGCAGCATGGCCATCATCGCCTCGGTCAGCTTGCGACTGAGGCTGCGCTCGCTGCTGAGGTAGAAGTTCTTCACCAGCTGCTGGGTCAGGGTACTCCCCCCCTGGCGCATCGAGCCGGACGAAGTGTTGACCCACATGGCCCGGGCGATGGACTTGGGCGACACACCGTAGTGGCCGTAGAAGTCCCGGTCTTCGGTCGCCACCAGGGTTTCGAGCAGGTACTTGGGTACCTGATCAATCTTGATCAGGATGCGGTCTTCGAGGTTCTTGGGGTAGATACCGCCGATCATCAGCGGCTCCAGCCGCACCACGTCGAGCGCCTTGCCGCTGGCAGCAGAAAGGCCTGCCACGTAATCGCCGGAGAAGCGCACGCGTACGAACTGCGCAGGCTCCATGCCCTCGTAGAACTGGAAGCCACGGGTATTGAGGTCGACGGTATTGCCGTTGACGGCCGCCGCACCCGGGCCGTTGGCCGCGCTTTCACGCCGGTAGCCGAGCGCGTCGAGTTCGGTAAGGAAGTCGTTCTTGCTCAGTTTCTGACCAGTGAACAGCTCCAGCGGCCGGGCATACACCTTGGCCGGGATGGTCCAGCGCTTGCCAGAGAACTTCTCCTGGACAACGGCATCGAGGTAAACCGCGAAGCCGGCAACGATCACCAGGCCTACCAGGCTGAGCTTCAAAGCCCAGCCCAGCCAGGCGCGAGAGCGGCCGGTCGGGCGTTTCTGAGGGGTACGGGGATTTCGGGTTCGGGTCATGGCGGCGGATTATACGCACTTTATAAAGGCTGGGCAGGCGGCCCAGCGGTAGGCAGGGACGGCACCATTGACCATAATGGCGCATTCGAATTCCCTGCCGTCGGAAGGATTTCCCGTGAGCCAAGCCCTTATCACTGCGTTGCAGAACCCAGCCCTGTACCCCCACCCCGTGGATGGGTTCCAGCTCATCGAGACGCATATCTCCTGGGTGCTGCTTACCGGCGAGTACGCCTACAAGATCAAGAAACCGATGAACTTCGGCTTCCTCGACTTCACCGAACTGGGCCAGCGCCAGCATTTCTGTAACGAAGAGTTGCGCCTGAACCAGCGCCTGACCGACGGCCTTTATCTGGAAGTATTGCCGGTCACCGGTAGCGCCGAAGCGCCGCAGATCGGTGGCGAAGGCGAGGCGATCGAATACGCGCTGAAGATGCGCCAGTTCCCCCAGGGGCAGATGCTCAGCACCCTGCAGGCCAATGGCGAATTGAACGCCGCGCACATCGACCAGATGGCCCGGCAAATCGCCGAGTTCCACCTGCAAACCCCAAAGGTATCTGCCGAGCAGCCCTATGGCTCGCCTGAAAGCGTCATGGCCCCGGTGGAGCAGAATTTCGAACAGATCCGCCCATTCCTCAGCGACAAGGCCGACCTGCTGCAACTGGATAACCTGCAGGCTTGGGCGCGGAGCAGTTTCGACCGGCTGCAAGGCCTGTTCGCCTCGCGTAAAGCCAATGGCTTCACCCGCGAGTGCCACGGCGACATCCACCTGGGCAACGCCACCCTGATCAACGGCCAGGTAGTGATCTTCGACTGCATCGAGTTCAACGAACCGTTCCGCATGACCGATGTCTGGGCCGACACCGGGTTCCTCGCCATGGACCTGGAAGACCGCGGCCTCAAGTGCCTGGCACGACGCTTCATCAGCCAGTACCTGGAGTTGACCGGCGATTATGAAGGCCTGGAAGTGCTCAACTTCTACAAAGCCTATCGCGCCCTGGTACGGGCCAAAGTCGCGCTGTTCAGCATGCCGGCCAATGCCGATGGCGTGCAACGGGCCACAACCCTGCGCACCTACCGCAACTACGCCAACCTGGCGGAAAGCTATAGCGCCATCCCTTCGCGGCTGCTGGCCATCACCCATGGTGTTTCGGCAGTGGGCAAGAGCCACGTGGCAATGCGCCTGGTCGAGGCCTTGGGCGCCATCCGCGTGCGCTCTGATGTCGAGCGCAAACGCCTGTTCGGTGAGCAGCCGCAAGACAACGTAGGCCAACTGACTACCGGTATTTATGACCACGATGCCAGTGCCGCCACGTACCAACGCCTGCACGAAGTCGCAGCAACCGTTCTGCGCGCCGGCTTCCCGGTGGTGCTGGATGCCACCTACCTCAAGCATGAACAGCGCCAGGCTGCAGCAGAGATCGCCAGCCAGACCGGCGCACCGTTCCTGATCCTCGACTGCCACGCCCCAGAGGCCGTCATCGCCAGCTGGCTGGAGCAGCGTCAGGTCGAAAACACCGACCCGTCTGATGCCACCCTGGCTGTGATCAAGGCCCAGCAAGCGAGTCGAGAGCCGCTGAATGCGCAGGAGCTGGCACAAAGCACCGGCGTTGATACCCAGGACGCTGGCAGCATGGACCAGGTGATCGAGCAGATTCGCCAACGGTTGCCTGGCCTGTAAGCCCGCCGTTTTCCTGCACCGGCCTCTTCGCGGGTAAACCCGCTCCCACAAAGTGCCATGCAAGCCTTGAGGCTGGTGCAGTACACGTGGGAGCGGGTTCACCCGCGAAGAGGCCGGTACAGGCCCAGAAACGGCCCGATGGCAAAAGGCCGCGCATTTCTTAACCCCCGCTACACTCCTCTCTGACCTGCTCGCGATTTATCCCCCAAGACCCGTTCAGCCATCGCAAGGAGGCTAGATGAACGATGAATTGCAGCACCTGAAGAACCTTGGCAAGACCTCTGCGCAGTGGCTGCATGCGGCTGGCATCCACAGTGCATCGGATCTGCGCCGCCTGGGTGCGGTGGGTGCTTACCAGGCCGTGAAGACTCGCGGGTTCCGCGCCTCCAAGGTGTTGCTGTACGCGATTGAAGGCGCCCTGCTGGACATGCACTGGAACGATTTGCCGCTCGAGCGCAAAGAAGCACTCAATCAACAACTGGACGCGAAGACCCCTACGCAAAAAAATTCAAAATAATCGCGGGAGGGGGATTGACTACGAAATGAGAATCGTTATGATTATCACAACTGGTCGCGAGACTGGTTGGATAAGCTAAGAGCCCCTGGTTCGGACTCTCAGATTATCTCCTCATCAGGCTAATCACGGTTATTGACCCGGCTTTTTGCCGGGTCTTTTTTTGCCTGTAGTTTTTTGTGCCGCCTGCCCGGCCGTGCCACCGCTCACATTACTGGCGAAACTGCGCGCAATAATCCTGCTCCGGCATCGCCGCCGTGTACCACACGTAATCAGCCTCGGCGGGTTCAACCTGCTCACCCACCTCGGCAAACAGCAATACCTTGCTCTCCCCGGAAGCACCCAGATCAGCCAGATGCAACGGCACACCCAGGTCCTTGCGCACGTGATAAGCCCCGGCAAACAGCAGTGCGGGTTGCGGCGCCGCCAGCATGCGTTCGGCCATGCGCCGGTCGCGCTGCTGCTGCACGGCCAGCATCGCCGGCAACTGGGTTTCCGGCAGCATCCCACAATGCCCGGCGCGCACCTGTTCCAGCAATGCGGCCTTTACCGCTGGCCTGTTGGACCTTTCGCCCGTTAACGCAGCCGGCTGCCGATAGGCCTGGCGCATCTCGCCAGGTGACAGGTTGGCCGCCAACAGTGGCACTCGCTGCTGCAAGGCCTCACGCACTATCGGGCCATATAGCTGCCAATCCCAACCCTCCTGCCAGGCCAGTGCCTTGGGCAAGTCTGCCGATATGGGCTGCCCCTGAACCTTGTCGACCAGCGCTTGCTGCTCGGGCTGCAGCATTTCCAGCAACAGGCTGCCTTGCGCGCGCTGCCCCTGCAAAGCCTGCAGCAGCCAGAGTTGCAGCGCATGATGGTCCGGGTTGTCATGTTTTTCGCCCACCAGCACACGGGGAATGCCGGCCAGGCGGTGCACCAGTTGCTCAGGGCTGATCGCCTGGCCGCTGGCAAGGTCGATGATGTGCCCCAACTCGGCATGCGTGCGCCCCTCACTGCTCTGCCAAGGGGGCAAGGGCGGCAGGCTGGCCTGGCAGCCACCCAGAGACAACATCAGGCAAAACGAGAAACCGAACAGCAGCAGGTGTCGCATGGGCAATGCCTCCTAACGGGCGATGATCAGCGGATGCCCACGCTCCGGGTGCGCCTGCACCAGCACGTCGATTCCGTAGACCGCCCTCAACGCCGCTGGCGTCAGCACCTCTTCGGGCGAAGCAAACGCATGACTGCGCCCCTGCTCCAGCAACAGGATACGGTCACAGTAGCGCGCGGCAAGGTTCAGGTCATGCAGGATCACCAGTACCGCAGCGCCGCGATCGGCGAAACGGCGTACGGATTCGAGTGTGGTGTGCTGGTGCAGTGGGTCGAGCATCGAAGTCGGTTCGTCGAGCAGCAGCGTAGCGCCCTCTTCGCCCGGCCAAAGTTGCGCCAGCACGCGGGCCAGATGCACCCGCTGCCGCTCGCCACCGGATAACGCCAGGTAACTGCGCTCCACCAGGTGCCAGGCATCCGCCGCCTGCAACGCCGCTTCGACAATTTCCGCATCGCGCCGTTGCCCGGTGCCATGCGGCATGCGCCCCATACCCACCACTTCCTCGACCCGGAACGAAAAACCCAGGCTGGACACCTGTGGCAAAACGGCCAGGCGCCTGGCCCGCTCCTGTCCAGGCCAATCGGTCAAGGGGCGCCCCTGCAGCGTCACCTGCCCACGGTCGGGCGCCAACTCGCCACACAGCACACCCAGCAGGCTGCTCTTGCCGGCACCGTTGGGGCCGAGCACACCCACCACCTGCCCCGGGCTCAGCTGCAGGTTGATGTCGTGCAGCACATCATTGCTGCCCCGCCGCAGGTGCAGGCCTTGGACTTGCAACATCAACTGCGCCCTCGTATCAGCAAAAACAGAAAGAACGGCGCACCGATGAAGGCCGTTACGATACCAATCGGCAACTCGGCCGGTGCCAGCAGCAGGCGCGCCGCCAGGTCGGCGAACAGCATCAGCACGCCCCCCGCCAGCAACGAGGCAGGCAGCACCACGCGGTGATCAGGCCCGGCCAGCAAGCGCACCAGGTGCGGCACCACCAGGCCGATGAAACCGATCAGCCCCGCGGCAGCCACTGCCGCGCCCACGCCCAGCGCCGTGCAGAACACCAGCTCGCGCTTGAGCCGCTCCACGTCAACGCCCAGGTGGCGCGCTTCCGACTCACCCAGCAACAGGGCATTCAGTGCCTTTGCCCGGCGCGGCAGCCATACCGCCACCCCCGCCGCCACCAGCAGCAACGGCCACAGCCGGTCGTAGCTGGCACCGTTCAGGCTGCCGAGGTTCCAGAAAGTCAGCGTGCGCAGGGTGGCGTCGTCGGCCAGGTAAGAGAACAGCCCGACGGCCGCGCCACCGAGTGCAGTCATGGCTACACCCGCCAGCAGCATCGTGGCGACGTTGGTCTGGCCATCGCGCCGCCCCAGGCGGTAGACCAGCGCGGTTACTCCTAGCCCCCCGACAAAAGCGCAAAACGACAGCAAGTAGGGCGCGAAAGCCTCCGGCATGCCGCCAAACCACGCACCACCGACAATAGCGACCGCAGCCCCCATGGCTGCCCCTGCAGCGACCCCTACCAGCCCTGGATCGGCCAGCGGGTTGCGGAACAACCCCTGCATGGCCACGCCGGACAGCGCCAGCACCGCGCCCACCGCCAGCCCCAAAAGGGTACGCGGCAGGCGGATCTGGCCCAGGATCATCTCGGCCTGCTGCAAGCCGTCGGCCGCGATCGGCAGCCCCAGCAGGCGCAGGCCCGCGCGCAGGGTGTCGAACAGCGGCAGGCTGACCGGCCCCAGGGCCAGCGACAGCCACACTGCCAACAGGCACAACAGGCTCAGACAAATGAACAACGTACGTGATTGGACCCGCTGCTTCATTTCGCGAAGCTGGCCTGGGCTGCCGGGTAGAAGGTGGCTGCCAGTGACCCCAAGGTTGCAGGCAGGCGCGGCCCAAGCCCGCCGACCAACAACGTCGGGTCAAGCGATACCAGGCGTTTCTCCCGTAAGGCGCGCGAAGCCGCCAGCGCGGGGTTTTCTTTCAGCAGCGCCTGCAATGCCTGCTCGTCGGCTAACGCCCGGTCGGAGAACACGATGACATCCGGGTCCAGCGCCGCCAGTGCTTCATTGGAGAAATTCTTGTAGCCATGATGCTCTGCCAGGTTATGCCCGCCTGCCTGGCCCAGCAGCCAGTCACCCGCTGTGCCCTGCCCGGCGATCAGCGGCTTGGCACCGGCGTGCCCGACCAGCAGTAACACCCCAGGTGCCTTTTGCCCGTTCTGCGCCTGCTTGACCTTGGCCTGCACAGCCTCGATTTGCTGGTGATAACCCGCCGCCAACGTCGAAGCTTGTTGCTCTGCGCCGAGCAATTGCCCCAGATGCTTGAGGTTTTCATCCACGGCTGCCAGTTCGGCCTTGCTGGAGAACAACTCGACCCGCACGCCGGCCTTGCGGATTTGCGCCAATACTGGCGGCGGGCCCATTTCCTCTGTGCCCACCAGTACATCCGGGCGCAGGCTTAGAATGCCTTCAGCCGACAACTGCCGCTGGTAACCCACACTGGGCAATGACTTCAAAGATGCCGGGTGCTGGCTGGTGGTGTCCACACCGACCAGCCGGGCTTCGCCGCCCAGTGCGGTGATCCACTCGCTCAGGGCGCCACCCGCGCTGACCCAGCGTTGCGGCAACTCGGCCGCCAGGGCCTGGGTGGAGAGCACAAGGCTTGCGCACAGGGCGAGCAAGGCGACTGGACGGCGCATCATCGGGTTCCTTCTGAAGGCAAGCCGCACGCCTTGTGGCGGGCGGCAGAACTGCGCACCATAGATAGTCAGGCGCAGCGAATGCGGGCAATTTGATAATTATTCGCATTGAAGCGTCAAGTCATCATCTGTTACATGAGCCGTCCTTGCCATGCATTTCCTTTGTAGCTCACACGCGCTGGCCGAAGGCCAAAGCCGCGCCTTCAGCGTAGACGGCCTAGAACTGCTCGGCGTGCGCCGCCAAGGCCAGGTGTACCTCTATCGCAACCGGTGCCCGCACCGGGGCATTCCTTTGAATTGGGCAGAAGATGGGTTTCTTGATGACAGCGCCAGCCTGATCCACTGCGCCCATCACGGGGCACTGTTCCTGATCGAAAGCGGTGAATGCGTGGCCGGTCCCTGCGAGGGCGAGCAACTGCAAACCCTTGGCTGCCGCGAAGACAGCCAAGGCATCTGGCTCATGGCGTAAGCAGCACTGGCAGGCGGCGATCAATCACAATGCCTTCAGCGTCCAGGCGGGTGCCGTAGGCCAGCACCTCCACCCCGTCCGCCACCGCAGCGCGCAGGGCCTGCGCATAGGCCGCATCGATTTCCTCGGCCGGGCGTACGGCGTCGATCCCGGTCAGGTTCACGCAATACAGCTGCACCGCCCGTACACCCTGCCGGGCCAACTTCGCCAGCTCGCGCAGGTGCTTGGCACCGCGCTGTGTCACAGCATCGGGGAAGGCTGCAACGGCGCTGTCGGGGTAGCCCAAGGTCACGCTCTTGACCTCGACGTACGCTGGGGCGCCGTCGAACTCCAGGCGAAAGTCGATGCGGCTGCTTTCCTCACCGTACGCCACTTCGCGCTTGAGCGCGGTGAAACCGGCCAGTTCGGCGATGACGCCGGCCCGCAGCGCCTCTTCGACCAGCGCATTGGCCCGCCCGGTGTTCACACAGGCCAGCCGCCCCTGCGGGGTTTCGCTGATTTCCCAGGTGCCCGGCAATTTGCGCTTGGGGTCATTGGAGCGACTGAACCACACCTGCCCACCTTCACGCATGCAGTTGAGCATGGAGCCGGTGTTCGGGCAGTGAATGGTCATCTGCTCGCCGCTGGCCAGTTCGATGTCGGCCAGAAAGCGCTTGTAGCGGCGCAGCAGGCGACCTTGTTCAAGTGCAGGAGAAAAACGCATCAGCCTTGCCAGCTCCGCAGGCCACGGGCAATGCGCTGCACCGCCTCCTCCAGGCGCGGCAGGCTCTGGGTGTAGGCAAAGCGCACATGGTGCCCGGCCAGGTGCCGGCCGAAATCCAGGCCCGGCGTAAAGGCCAGGTGCTCGGTTTCCAGAAAGTGCCGGCAGAAGGCAAACGCATCGCCGCCAAAGGCACTGATATCGGCATACAGGTAAAACGCCCCCTGCGGCTCGACGGCAATACGGAAGCCCAACTCACGCAGGGCAGGCAGCAGGTAGTCGCGGCGGCGGGCAAATTCGGCGCGACGCTCTTCGAGAATGGCCAGCGTTTCAGGTTGGAAACACGCCAAGGCAGCGTACTGAGCCATGCTGGGTGCGCTGATGTACAGGTTCTGCGCCAGCTTCTCCAGGTCGGCCACTGCGCCGGGCGGCGCCACCAGCCAGCCAAGACGCCAGCCGGTCATTCCGAAATACTTGGAAAAACTATTCAGGACGAACGCCGAATCGTCGACTTCCAGTACGCTTGGCGCATCCATGCCATAGGTCAGCCCATGGTAGATCTCGTCCACCACCAGGTGGCCATGGCGCTCATGGGTGGCCTTCGCAAGGCTGGCTAACTCTTCGCGCCCCAGCACAGTACCGGTCGGGTTAGCCGGCGAAGCCACCAGGGCACCGACGGTGTCCTTGTCCCAGTAGCGCTCGACCAGGCCGGCGGTCAGCTGATAATTCACGTCGGGGCCCACCGGCACCAGCTGCGCCCCACCCTCGACCAGGCGCAGGAAGTGGCGGTTGCATGGGTATCCCGGGTCAGCCAGCAGCCAGTGCTTGCCTGGGTCAACCAGCAGGCTGCTGGCAAGCAGCAGTGCACCAGAGCCACCCGGGGTAACAAGAATGCGCTCCGGGTCGATGCTCAGGCCATAGCGCTGGCCATAGAAGCCGGCAATCGCTTCGCGCAGTGCCGGCAGGCCGCGTGCGGCGGTGTAGCGGGTGTGCCCGGCAGCCAGCGCCGCCTGCCCGGCGGCGATGATCGGTGCTGCCGTGGTGAAGTCCGGCTCACCGATTTCAAGGTGGATTACGTCATGCCCGGCCGCCTGCAGCTCGTTGGCCCGGGCCAGTAGCGCCATGACATGAAAGGGTTCGATGGCGCGACTGCGCGCACTGTAGGGGTGGGCCATGACCTTCTCTCAATTGGGTCTAAACTGGAGATTCTACCTCTGCACGCCACCGAACGTGCGGCTCACGCCGGTGTCAACAAGCAGGATCGGGCGGGGTAGCGCACCCCCGATCTATCTGGTAAGTTCGGCGGCTCGCAGTCGCAGGGCCGGCGGTCGCCGGAGATGGAGCATCCTGCGCATTGGATCAGATGAGTGAGAGGCGGTCTATTCATGTCCACCCTAGAAAAGCAAAAAGCCAGTCATAATCTTTATGGGCTCGAACCCTACCAGGTGGCCAAGGGTGAGGAGTACATGGGTGAGCCCATGCGCAAGCACTTCACCCAGATTCTGAACGGTTGGAAGCAAGAGTTGATGATCGGCGTCGACAAGACCGTTGACCATATGAAGGAAGAAGCGGCCAACTTCGCCGACCCGGCAGACCGTGCCACGCAAGAGGAAGAGTTTGCCCTCGAACTGCGCGCACGTGACCGCGAGCGCAAGCTGATCAAGAAGATCGACAAGACCCTGCAGCTGATTCAGGACAAAGAGTATGGCTGGTGCGAAGGCTGCGGCATCGAAATCGGCGTACGCCGCCTTGAAGCCCGTCCTACCGCCGACCTGTGCTTTGACTGCAAGGAAATCGCCGAGAAAAAGGAAAAAACGGTCGGCAAAGGCTGATCTTTCTTCCACCTGAACGGGGCGCTTCATGCGCCCCGTTTCATTTATATGCCCAGCCTGACCATGACCGACTCCAGCTACATCGGGCGCTTCGCCCCCACCCCCAGCGGCTTTCTGCACTTCGGCTCGCTGGTCGCCGCCCTCGCCTCCTGGCTCGATGCCCGCGCAGTCAACGGCCGCTGGCTGCTGCGTATGGAAGACACCGACCCGCCCCGGGAAATGCCCGGCGCGCGCGATGCGATCCTGCAGACCCTTGAGCGTTATGGCCTGGAATGGGATGGCGAAGTGGTGTTCCAGAGCCAGCGCCACGACGCCTATGCAGCGGTGGTCGATCGCCTGTTCAACATGGGCCTGGCCTATGCCTGCACCTGCTCGCGCAAGCAGCTTGAGGGTTACAACGGCATATACCCGGGCCTGTGCCGCAACGCCGGGCATGCCCGTGAAGGCGCGGCGATCCGCTTGCGGGTGCCGGAGCTGATCTATCGCTTCACTGATCGGGTTCAAGGTGAGTACCAGCAACACCTGGGCCGTGAGGTGGGTGATTTCGTCATCCAGCGCCGCGACGGGCTATATGCGTACCAGTTGGCGGTGGTGCTGGACGATGCCTGGCAAAGTGTTACCGACATCGTGCGTGGCGCAGACCTGCTCGACAACACCCCGCGCCAACTGTACCTGCAGGAACTGCTGGGCTTTTCACAGCCGCGCTACCTGCATATTCCGCTGATCGTGCAGCCGGACGGGCACAAGCTGGGCAAGTCGTACCGCTCACCACCCTTGCAGGCGGAGCATGCTACGCCGCTGCTGTTGCGGGCGTTGCGAGCACTTGGGCAAGAAGCAGACCCCGAGTTGCTGCTGGCAACACCGGCTGAAGTGCTCGCGGTGGCCCGCAAGCAGTGGCGACCCGAGGCGATTGCGCAGCGGACCACAGTGCCAGAGGCTGATTTGCGCTGAGGCTTTACCGGCCTCTTCGCGGGCACGCCCGCTCCCACAGGAACTACACCACCTTCGAGATCCGTAGTTTACCTGTGGGAGCGGGCGTGCCCGCGAAGAGGCCGCCACAGGCCAATCACCTTCAAAAACAAAAGCTCAATAAATTCAAAACCTTGGCTAACGCAATGGATTCCCGCTAGCATCCCCCCCGCCATTTGCGCCAATAATAAGTCCAAGCCCGCAGCGCCCAACCATCGAGGCCAGCATGTACATCTATCGTTTGGTCCTGCTTCTGGTCGTGGGGATCTACCTGTTCTCCCCGGCCATCATGGACTGGTGGATCGAACCGACCGGAGCCTGGTACCGCCCCTACCTGCTCTGGCTGATCCTGATCGTCGTCACCTTCATCCTGCAGAGCCAACGAGATGCCGATGAGCTTTAGCCTGACCCAGATGATCCTGATCAGCACCGGGTACCTCATGGTGCTGTTCGGCGTGGCCTGGATCAGCGAGCGTGGGCTGATCCCGCGCGCAATCATTCGCCACCCGCTCACCTACACCCTGTCGCTTGGCGTGTACGCAAGTGCCTGGGCCTTCTATGGCTCGGTGGGCCTGGCCTACCAATACGGCTACGGCTTCCTGGCCTGTTACCTGGGGGTGTCCGGGGCGTTCCTCCTGGCACCGGTGCTGCTGTACCCGATCCTGAAGATCACCCGCACCTACCAGCTTTCATCGCTGGCCGACCTGCTGGCGTTTCGCTTTCGCAGCACCTGGGCCGGGGCATTGACCACCATCATCATGCTGATCGGCGTACTGCCGTTGCTGGCCCTGCAGATACAGGCCGTGGCCGACTCGATCAGCATCCTCACGGGTGAGCCGGTCAAGGCCCGGGTGGCCTTTGCTTTCTGTGTACTGATCATCCTGTTCACCATCTTCTTCGGCTCGCGGCACATCGCCACGCGCGAAAAGCATGAGGGCCTGGTGTTCGCGATCGCCTTCGAGTCGGTGATCAAACTGCTGGCCCTCGGTGGCATCGGCCTGTACGCCTTGTATGGCGTATTCGGCGGTCCGCACGAACTGGAAGTGTGGTTGCTGCAGAACCAGACCGCCCTGGCGGCCCTGCACACCCCGCTGCAGGAAGGCCCATGGCGCACACTGCTGCTGGTGTTCTTCGCCTCGGCCATCGTCATGCCGCACATGTACCACATGGCCTTCACCGAAAACCTCAACCCGCGTTCGCTGGTCAGTGCCAGCTGGGGCCTGCCGCTGTTCCTGCTGCTGATGAGCCTGGCTGTGCCGCTTGTCCTCTGGGCCGGCCTGCGCCTGGGCGCCAGCACCAACCCCGAATACTTCACCCTGGGCCTGGGGATTGCCGCCAACAACAAGGCACTGGCACTGCTGGCCTACGTCGGCGGCCTGGCATCTGCCAGTGGCTTGATCATCGTCACCACCCTGGCGCTATCGGGCATGGCCCTCAACCACCTGGTGCTGCCGCTGTACCAGCCCCCGGCCGAAGGCAACATCTACCGCTGGCTGAAGTGGACCCGCCGCGCGCTGATCGTCGCCATCATCACCGCCGGTTTCATGTTCTACCTGACCCAGAACAACCACCAGAGCCTGGCCAACCTGGGCATTGTCGCCTTCGTCGCCACCCTGCAGTTCCTGCCGGGTGTGCTGTCGGTGCTGTACTGGCCCACCGCCAACCGCCGCGGCTTCATCGCCGGGCTGCTGGCCGGCACCCTGGTGTGGATGGTGACCATGCTGCTGCCGCTGCTGGGCAACCTGCAGGGCTTCTACATCCCGCTGCTGGACATGATCTATGTGCTGGACGATACCAGCTGGCACATGGCGGCCATTGCTTCGCTGGCAGCCAACGTGCTGCTGTTCACCCTGATCTCGCTGTTCACCAACGCCAGCACTGAAGAGGTCAGCGCGGCCGAAGCCTGCGCGGTGGATAACGTGCGCCGCCCGCAGCGCCGCGAGCTGCATGCCGCCTCCCCGCAGGAGTTCGCTACGCAACTGGCCAAGCCACTGGGCGCCAAGGCCGCACAAAAGGAAGTGGAGCAGGCACTGCGTGACCTCTACCTGCCGTTCGACGAGCGCCGCCCTTACGCCTTGCGCCGCCTGCGCGACCGCATCGAGGCCAACCTGTCCGGCCTGATGGGGCCGAGCGTGGCCCAGGACATGGTCGAGACCTTCTTGCCGTACAAGTCCGGTAACGAAAACTACGTGACCGAAGACATCCATTTCATCGAAAGCCGCCTGGAAGACTACCACTCGCGCCTGACCGGTCTGGCCGCCGAACTCGACGCCCTGCGCCGCTACCACCGCCAGACCCTGCAAGAACTGCCCATGGGCGTCTGTTCGCTGGCCAAGGACCAGGAAATCCTGATGTGGAACAAGGCCATGGAAGAGCTCACCGGCATCGCCGCCAAGCACGTGGTCGGCTCGCGGCTGATCACCATCGGCGAACCCTGGCGCGGCCTGCTGGAAGGCTTCATCAACGTACCGGACGAGCACCTGCACAAGCAACGTCTGGCGCTGGACGGCCAGCCGCGCTGGCTGAACCTGCACAAGGCAGCCATCGACGAGCCGCTGGCACCCGGTAACAGCGGCCTGGTACTGCTGGTGGAAGACCTTACCGAAACCCAGGCACTGGAAGACAAGCTGGTGCACTCCGAGCGCCTGGCCAGCATCGGCCGCCTGGCCGCTGGCGTGGCCCACGAAATCGGCAACCCGATTACCGGTATCGCCTGTCTGGCGCAGAACCTGCGCGAAGAACGCGAAGGCGATGGCGAAATCACCGAGCTGTCCAGCCAGATCCTCGAACAGACCAAGCGTGTGTCGCGCATTGTTCAGTCACTGATGAGCTTCGCCCATGCCGGCGGCAGCCACCAGAACAGCGAAGAGCCGGTGTGCCTGGCCGAAGTGGCGCAGGATGCCATTGGTCTACTGGCGTTGAACCGGCGCAATTTCGAAGTACAGTTCTTCAACCTCTGCGACCCGGACCACTGGGCCGAAGGGGATCCGCAGCGCCTGGCCCAGGTGCTGATCAACCTGCTCTCCAACGCCCGCGACGCATCAAAGCCCGGCAGCGCCGTGCGCGTGCGCAGCGAAGCCAACGAGCACACCGTCGACCTGATCGTCGAGGACGAGGGCAGCGGGATACCGAAGAACATCATGGACCGCCTGTTCGAACCCTTCTTCACCACCAAGGACCCGGGCGAAGGAACCGGACTAGGGCTCGCTCTGGTCTATTCCATCGTGGAAGAGCATTATGGGCAAATCACCATCGACAGCCCGGCCGATATCGAACGGCAACGTGGCACCCGGATCCGCGTGACCCTGCCCCGGCATGTCGTAGCGACGTCCCCTGAAATTCGAGACCGTCGAGAGAATTGAATCAATGCCGCACATTCTGATCGTCGAAGACGAAACCATCATCCGCTCGGCCTTGCGTCGCCTGCTTGAGCGGAACCAGTACCAGGTCAGCGAAGCCGGCTCGGTGCAGGAAGCCCAGGAACGCTTCAGCATTGCCACCTTCGACCTGATCGTCAGCGACCTGCGCCTGCCCGGCGCGCCCGGCACCGAGCTGATCAAGCTCGGCCAGGGCACCCCGGTGCTGATCATGACCAGCTACGCCAGCCTGCGCTCGGCGGTGGACTCGATGAAAATGGGCGCGGTGGACTACATCGCCAAGCCTTTCGACCACGACGAGATGCTACAGGCTGTGGCGCGCATCCTGCGCGACCGGCAAAACGCCCCGGCTGCCGCACCGGCGGCCGAGCCGCGTGCCGCCAATGGCAAGGCCGCCCCGCCCGACAAAGGCAGCGCGGCTGCGGCCAATGGCGAAATCGGCATCATCGGCTCGTGCCCGCCGATGCAGGACATGTACAGCAAGATCCGCAAGGTTGCGCCCACCGACTCCAACGTGCTGATCCAGGGCGAGTCGGGTACCGGTAAAGAGTTGGTGGCCCGTGCCCTGCACAACCTGTCGCGCCGGGCCAAGGCACCGATGATCTCGGTGAACTGCGCAGCCATCCCCGAGACACTGATCGAGTCCGAACTGTTCGGTCACGAAAAAGGCGCGTTCACTGGCGCAAGCGCCGGGCGTGCGGGCCTGGTAGAAGCCGCAGACGGCGGCACGCTGTTCCTCGACGAAATCGGCGAGCTGCCGCTGGAGGCCCAGGCCCGCCTGCTGCGGGTACTGCAGGAAGGCGAGATTCGCCGAGTGGGTTCTGTGCAGTCGCAAAAGGTCGATGTGCGCCTGATCGCCGCGACCCACCGCGACCTGAAGAACCTGGCCAAGGCCGGCCAGTTCCGCGAAGACCTTTACTATCGCCTGCACGTAATCGCCTTGAAACTGCCTGCCCTGCGCGAGCGCGGCAGCGACGTCAACGAGATCGCCAGCGCCTTCCTCGCCCGCCAGAGCGCACGCATCGGTCGCGACGACCTGCACTTCTCTGCCGAAGCCGAGCAGGCCATTCGTCATTACAGCTGGCCGGGTAACGTGCGTGAGCTGGAAAACGCCGTGGAGCGTGCGGTGATCCTCAGCGAGAGCGCAGAAATTTCTGCTGAACTGCTGGGCATCGACATCGAGCTGAGCGACCTGGAAGAGGACGAGATCCTCAACAACGCCCTGGTTGCGGCCAGTTCCAGCAATGCCAGCCACGAGCCGACCGAAGACCTGTCGCTGGAAGACTACTTCCAGCACTTCGTGCTCGAGCACCAGGACCACATGACCGAAACCGAACTGGCACGCAAACTTGGCGTCAGCCGCAAGTGCCTGTGGGAACGCCGCCAGCGCCTGGGCATTCCACGGCGCAAGAGCAACGCTACCAGCGAGTAACTGATACACCCGGCGGGAGGTTCCTCCTGCCCCTTCTTTACCAGCCTTTCGGGCCCTTTCGCGGGCACGCCCGCTCCCACAGGAATTGTGCAGGCCTTTAAGGCAGTGAAATACCTGTGGGAGCGGGCGCGCCCGCGAAGAGGCCGGCAAAGCCATCGAACACACCCTGGGTAACACATCAGTTCCCGCAGAAATCTGTTACCCAACCTTTGCGCCGTAACAGTTCCCGAGGCATACGGTAACGAAATCGCCCCGATTTCAGCCCGCGAGATTTTGCCAAAAACCCTCAACCCCTTGATTTTACTGGGTTTGCAAAAGTTGGCACGGCACCTGCTATATGCTTAGTACAAAAACAATAACAAGCACTGCAACCTAAAATAAGAACAAGACGAAACGGCTCACGCACAATAAAAACAAGACGGCGGAGGCGCAGCTAACTGATTCTTTTGGAGAGGATGCGTGTTTGGGGCTTGCCCCACGACCAGGCAGAGAACAACAAAAACTGCACTAAAAAGCAGCGCCTGAACTGGTTGGATCGACAGATCAACGTGACATCAGCGGCCAAAGCAATCCGTTTGCTCTTTACCCCCGGTTTGGGGGTCGTCCACAAGCTTTGAGATTTGTGGGCAGGGCACTCAACAAAAACAAGAAGCCCGGCAAAAAAATAATAAGAGCACGCAACGACATTCTTGGGGAGCTTAGGCTCCCCTTGTCGTTTCTACCCTTCTGGCAGGCATCCTGCTACCCGCCTACACCATTCCCCGAGTAAATGCTAGAATCCCCGCCCATCATGCGGCCATTCTCCTATTCTTGGCCGAACATTCCTTCACACAGTGCATCCCATGCTGAAGAAGCTGTTCCAGTCTTTCCGCCCGCCCGTACCGGGCCCGCACCACAGGCGCACCACGCCTGAGGTGATCAACAAGAGCCAGCACTCGCTGCAGCGCCACCAGTTCAGCCGCCACGCGGTGAACATCGTGGAGCGCCTGCAAAGCGCCGGCTACCAGGCGTACCTGGTCGGTGGCTGTGTCCGCGACCTGATGCTGGGCATCACGCCGAAGGACTTCGACGTCGCCACCAGTGCCACGCCCGAACAGGTCCGTGCCGAGTTCCGTAACGCGCGCATCATTGGTCGCCGCTTCAAGCTGGTTCACGTGCATTTCGGCCGTGAAATCATCGAAGTCGCCACCTTCCGCGCCCACCACTCGGAAGACGACGAGGGCGACAGCCACCGTTCGTCGCATAACGCCAGTGGTCGTATCCTGCGTGACAATGTATACGGCACCCTGGAAGAAGACGCGCAACGCCGCGACTTCACCATCAATGCCCTGTATTACGACCCGGTCAGCGAGCGCATTCTTGATTACGCCAATGGTGTGCACGACGTGCGCAACCGCTTGCTGCGGCTGATCGGCGACCCGACCCACCGTTACCAGGAAGACCCGGTGCGCATGCTGCGCGCGGTGCGCTTCGCCGCCAAGCTGGACTTCGGCATCGAGAAGCACACCTTCAAGCCGATCCGCGAACTGGCCCCGCTGCTGCGCGAGATCCCGCCAGCGCGCCTGTTCGAGGAATGCCTGAAGCTGTTCCTTTCCGGCCAAGGCGCCATCGCCTTCGAAATGCTGGTCGACCTGGAACTGTTCGAGCCGTTGTTCCCGGCCAGTGCGCACGCCCTGGAAGAGCGCCCTACCTACACCCACACGCTGATCAGCCAGGCGCTGAGCAACACCGACCTGCGCGTCAAGCAGGGCAAGCCGGTGACGCCAGCCTTCCTGTTCGCTGCACTGCTGTGGCCTGCCCTGCCGTCCCGTGTGCTGCACCTGCAGAACCAGGGTGTACCGCCGATTCCGGCCATGAACGGCGCGGCCCACGACCTGATCGCAGAGCAATGCGCACGCATCGCCATTCCCAAGCGTTTCACCCTGCCGATCCGCGAGATCTGGGACATGCAGGAACGCCTGCCACGGCGCAGCGGCAAGCGCGCCGACCTGCTGCTGGACAACCCACGCTTCCGTGCCGGTTACGACTTCCTGCTGCTGCGTGAGAGCGCCGGCGAGGAAACCGACGACCTCGGCCAGTGGTGGACCGACTATCAGGATGCCAACGACAGCGAGCGCCGCGAGATGATCCGTGAGCTGGGCAGCCGTGATGAAGGCACCGGTGCCGGCCCACGCAAACGCAAGCGCAGCGGTAGCAAACGCAAGCGCAGTGGCGACGAGGCGTTCGAGTGACAACGCGCGCCTACGTTGGCCTGGGCAGCAACCTGGACGCACCTGCCGAGCAGCTGCGCAGCGCCTTGCAGGCGCTCGACCAGGTGCAGGCCACGCGTTTGGTAGCAGCCTCGGCGCTGTACACCAGCGATTCGCTACTGCCTGGCCAGCCGCGCTACACCAACGCCGTCGCCGCGCTGGACACCCGCCTGGCGCCGCTGGCCCTGCTCGATGCGCTGCAGGCCATCGAGAATGACCAGGGCCGGGTGCGCAAGGAACGCTGGGGCCCGCGCACGCTGGACCTGGACATCCTGCTGTTCGGTGACCAGGTACTCGAGGAGCCACGCCTGACAGTGCCGCATTACCACATGCATGCCCGACCTTTCGTGCTGTACCCACTGGCCGAGCTGGTGCCGGACGGTTTCCTTCTTGCCGATGGCCGCGCCCTCGCGCAATTGCTCGACGACTGCCCGTTCGTCGGCCTTGAACGCCTGTAAACCGGGCGTTCCAGCCTCGTCCACAGATACGGTAACGCCAGTAACACCCTGATCGTAACAATGCGGTAACAGGGTGATTGACTTCCCCCACCTCGCTCACGACTATAGGCGTCCCGTGTGGCACCAAAGTGCCGCATACCCGTATTTAGGCCCGGACGGACCTGTGCCCGAACATCACGCGCGATGATGTGCCGCTCCGGAAGATGACTACACACGTTGAATGCAGTCGTTTTTTACAGCGCCTGAACGAGGATTTTCCGACATGCCTGAAGTAACCCTCACCACCCTCAATGGCCTGAAGGCCAAGGGTGAAAAGATCACCATGCTGACCTGCTACGACGCGACCTTCGCCAAGGCCGCCAGCCAGGCCGGCATTGAAGTGTTGCTGGTGGGCGACTCGCTGGGGATGGTCCTGCAGGGCCACGACAGCACCCTGCCGGTAACCACGGCGGACATGGCCTACCACACCGCGAGTGTCAAACGC
The DNA here is from genome assembly GCA_029202525.1 of Candidatus Pseudomonas phytovorans. Taxonomy (NCBI): domain Bacteria; kingdom Pseudomonadati; phylum Pseudomonadota; class Gammaproteobacteria; order Pseudomonadales; family Pseudomonadaceae; genus Pseudomonas; species Candidatus Pseudomonas phytovorans. Next base: position 1,370,365 of record CP119325.1, on the reverse strand, counting down.
GGCAACGACGGCGCGTTGATCCTCGCCGACCTGCCGTTCATGGCCCACGCCACCCCCGAGCAGGCCTTTACCAACAGTGCCACCCTGATGCGGGCCGGCGCCCACATGGTCAAGATCGAAGGCGCCGCCTGGCTGGCCGAAACCATCCGTCTGCTGGCTGAGCGCGGCGTGCCGGTGTGCGCACACATGGGCCTGACCCCGCAGACCGTCAACGTGCTGGGCGGCTACAAGGTACAAGGCCGCCAGGAAGCCCAGGCCCGGCAGATGCGCGCCGACGCCATCGCCCTTGAACAGGCCGGTGCAGCCATGCTGCTGCTCGAATGCGTGCCCAGCGAACTTGCCGCAGAAATCACCAATGCCGTGGGTATTCCGGTGATCGGCATTGGCGCCGGCAGCGCCACCGATGGCCAGGTGTTGGTGCTGCATGACATGCTCGGCCTGTCGCTGAGCGGCCGGGTACCCAAGTTCGTGAAAAACTTCATGCAAGGCCAGCCGGATATCCACAGTGCCCTCGTCGCTTACGTCGAGGCGGTCAAGCAAGTCAGCTTCCCAGGTAGCGAACACGGGTTCAGTGCATGAATACAGTCAAGACCGTCCGCGAATTGCGCGCCGCCGTCGCGCGCGCTCGCGGTGAAGGCAAGCGCATCGGCTTCGTGCCGACCATGGGCAACCTGCACAGCGGCCACGCTGCCCTGGTAACCAAGGCAGCGCAGCGCGCCGACTTCGTGGTGGCCAGCATTTTCGTCAACCCGCTGCAGTTCGGCGCCAACGAAGACCTCGACAAGTACCCGCGCACCCTGGCCGCAGATCAGGAGTGCCTGCTGCAGGCCGGCTGCAACCTGCTGTTCGCGCCAAGCGCCGAAGAGATGTACCCCGACGGCATGAGCGTACAAACCCGCGTCAGCGTGCCCCACCTTTCCGAAGGCCTGTGCGGTGCCAGCCGGCCCGGGCATTTTGAAGGCGTGGCCACCGTGGTCAGCAAGCTGTTCAACATGGTCCAGCCTGACCTTGCCGTGTTCGGTGAAAAGGACTTCCAGCAACTGGCAGTGATCCGCGCCATGGTGCGCGACCTGAACATGCCGGTTCAGATCATTGGCGAGCCGACCGTGCGGGCCGAAGATGGGCTGGCTCTGTCATCGCGCAATGGCTACCTGACGCCGGAGCAACGTGCTGCTGCGCCAGCGCTGTACCGCACCTTGCAGCAGATTGCAGCGGGGATTGGCCGGGGCCAGCGTGATTTTGCTGCGCTGGTTGCTGAGGGGCAGGCTCAACTGGCTGCCGCTGGTTTACGCACGGACTACCTGGAAGTGCGCCATGCCGTGAGCCTGCGCCCGGCAGTTCTCGATGATCGAGACCTAGTGGTCATTGCAGCGGCTTACCTGGGTAACACACGGTTGATCGACAACCTGTACCTGCACGTGGAAGAAAAAACCGCATAACGGCCTGGGGCTGCCATGCAGCCCATTCGCGGGACAAGCCCGCTCCCACAGGATCTGCACTTTCCCCAGGAAACACACATCCCATGTGGGAGCGGGCTTGTCCCGCGAATGGGGCGCAAAGCGCCCCTAAAATCACCCTGCCATACCCATTCCCAGCGCGCGGGCTTTGCCTATAATGAGCCATCCTGAACCCGGCAATGACTGCCGTGTCCAAGGCATCACCACGCACCAAGGGAACCCCGCGCAATGGCGTATTACCGTACACCCCACGATGTGACGGCGCTGCCCGCCTGGCAGGCGCTTCAGCAACACCGCGACGCCATGCAGAGTTTCAGCATGCGCGAAGCCTTCGCCGCCGATGCCCAACGCTTCGACCAGTTTTCCCTTAGCGCCTGCGGCCTGTTCCTCGACTACTCGAAAAACCTGATCACCGAACAAAGCCGCGACCTGCTGGTCAACCTGGCCAACGAAGTGAACCTGCAAGACGCCATCAAGTCGATGTTCGCCGGCGAAATCATCAACGCCTCCGAAGGCCGCCCGGTGCTCCACACCGCCCTGCGCCGGCCCGTGGGCGACAAGCTCAGCGTCAACGGCGTGAACGTCATGCCGGAAGTCCACAAAGTACTCAATCAGATCACCGAATTAGTCGGGCGCATCCACGACGGCCTGTGGCGCGGCTACAGCGAAAAGCCGATCACCGATGTGGTCAACATCGGCATCGGCGGCTCGTTCCTCGGCCCCGAGCTGGTTTCTGAGGCCCTGCTGCCTTATGCCCAGCGTGGCGTTCGCTGCCATTACCTGGCGAACATCGACGGCAGTGAGTTCCACGAGCTTTCAGCCAACCTGCGCGCCGAAACCACCCTGTTTATCGTCTCGTCGAAGTCGTTCAACACCCTCGAAACCCTGAAAAACGCCATGGCCGCGCGCACCTGGTACCTGGCCCAGGGCGGCTCGGAAGCCGAGCTGTACCGCCATTTCATCGCGGTTTCCAGCAACAAGGCCGCTGCAGTGGCCTTCGGCATCCGCGAAGAGAACATCTTCCCGATGTGGGACTGGGTGGGCGGGCGCTATTCGCTGTGGTCGGCCATCGGCCTGCCAATCGCCCTGGCCATCGGCACAGCCAACTTCAAGGAGCTGCTGTCAGGTGCCCACACCATGGACCAGCACTTCCAGACCGCACCGTTCGACAAGAACATGCCGGTGCTACTGGCCCTGCTGGGTGTGTGGTATGGCAACTTCTGGGGCGCGAACAGCCACGCGATCCTGCCGTACGACCACTACCTGCGCAACATTACCAAGCACCTGCAGCAGCTGGACATGGAGTCCAACGGCAAGAGCGTGCTGCAGGACGGCACCCCGGTGAAGACCGAAACCGGCCCGGTGATCTGGGGTGGGGTCGGCTGTAACGGCCAGCATGCCTACCACCAGTTGTTGCACCAGGGCACCCATCTGATTCCGGCAGACTTCATCGTGCCGGTGGTGAGCTTCAACCCGGTGGCCGACCATCACCAGTGGCTGTACGCCAACTGCCTGTCGCAGAGCCAGGCGCTGATGCAGGGTAAAACCCGTGAAGAAGCCGAGGCTGAACTGCGCAGTAAAGGGCTGAACGAAGCGGACATCGAGAAGCTGGCCCCGCACAAGGTGATCCCCGGTAACCGCCCGAGCAACACTCTGGTGGTGGAGCGCATCAGCCCCCGCCGCCTGGGCGCACTGGTGGCGATGTACGAGCACAAAGTGTTTGTGCAAAGCGTGATCTGGGGTATCAACGCCTTCGACCAGTGGGGCGTGGAGCTGGGCAAGGAGCTGGGCAAGGGTGTTTACCAGCGCCTGGTCGGCACACTGGAAGAAAACGCCGAAGATGGCTCTACCCAGGGCCTGATCAACTACTTCCGCGGCCGTCACCGAGGGTGACCTGATACCTGCACCGGCCCCTTCGCGGGCACGCCCGCTCCCACAGGGATCGCACAGTTCTTGAAGTTTGTGCATTACCTGTGGGAGCGGGCGTGCCCGCGAAGGGGCCGGCACAGTTTGAACACCTCTCCCAGCTACACTGTCCTATCGAATAGCCGTTGCAGTCCATCGCCCCTCACAAGAGCAGGACCACCCGCCATGTTCGATATCAAGCAGTATCCCCAGGCCCTGGCCGTCAGCCAGTCCGCCGCCCTCACCCCCAACGAATACCACCGTCTCTACCAACAGTCGGTAGACGACCCTGACACCTTCTGGGCCGAACAGGCCAAGCGCCTTGACTGGATCAAACCCTGGTCGAGCGTGCAACAATGCGACCTGAAAACCGGCCAGGCACGCTGGTTCGACGGCGCCCAGCTCAACGTCAGCTACAACTGCATCGACCGTCACCTGGCCCAGCGCGGCGAGCAGACTGCCCTGCTGTGGGAAGGCGACGACCCTGACGACTCCAAGGCCATCACCTACCGCGAGCTGCACCGCCAGGTCTGCCGCTTGGCCAACGCACTGAAGGCACGCGGGGTTAAAAAAGGCGATCGGGTATGCATCTACATGCCGATGATCCCCGAGGCCGCCTTCGCCATGCTCGCCTGCACCCGCATCGGCGCCATCCACTCGGTGGTGTTCGGCGGTTTCTCCCCCGACGCCCTGCGTGACCGCATACTCGATGCAGACTGCCGCACCGTGATCACCGCCGATGAAGGCGTGCGCGGTGGCAAGCGCATCCCGCTGAAGCAGAACGTCGACAAGGCCCTGGCCAGTTGCCCAGCGGTCAGCAGCGTATTAGTGGTGCGCCGCACCGGCGGCGATGTCGGCTGGGCCGAAGACCGCGACCTCTGGTACCACGAGGCAACCGACCGGGCCGGCGACGACTGCCCCCCCGAGCCGATGGAGGCAGAAGACCCGCTGTTCATCCTTTACACCTCCGGCAGCACCGGTAAACCCAAAGGCGTGCTGCACACCACCGGCGGCTACCTGCTGCAGGCGACGATGACCTTCGAGGTGGTGTTCGATTACCGCGACGGCGAAGTGTTCTGGTGCACCGCCGACGTCGGCTGGGTCACCGGCCACAGCTACATCGTCTATGGCCCGCTGGCCAATGGCGCGATTTCGCTGATGTTCGAAGGCGTGCCCAACTACCCGGACACCTCGCGCTTCTGGCAGGTAGTGGACAAGCACAAGGTAAACATTTTCTACACCGCCCCCACCGCCCTGCGTGCACTGATGCGCGAGGGATCCGCCCCGCTGCAAGGCACTTCGCGCCAAAGCCTGCGCCTGCTGGGCAGCGTCGGCGAGCCGATCAACCCCGAAGCCTGGGAGTGGTACTTCGAGGAAGTCGGGCAAAAGCGCTGCCCCATCGTCGATACCTGGTGGCAGACCGAAACGGGCGGCATCATGCTCACCCCGCTTCCCGGCTCGCTGTCACTCAAGCCAGGCTGCGCCACCCAGCCAATGTTCGGCGTGCAACCGGTGCTGCTGGACGAGCAAGGCAAACTGATCGAAGGCCCCGGCGCCGGCCTGTTGGCGATCAAGGCCAGCTGGCCCGGGCAGATCCGCAGCGTATACGGTGACCAGCAACGCATGGTCGACACCTATTTCAAACCCTTCCCCGGCTACTACTTCACCGGCGACGGCGCCCGCCGCGATGCCGATGGCGACTACTGGATCACCGGGCGTATCGACGATGTGCTGAACGTTTCCGGCCACCGCATCGGTACCGCCGAAGTGGAAAGCGCACTGGTGCTGCACCCAAGCGTCGCCGAGGCGGCCGTGGTCGGCTACCCGCACGACCTCAAGGGCCAGGGTGTGTATGCCTTCGTCACGACCATGAATGGCATCGACCCGGACGACACGCTCAAGGCCGAACTGCTGGCCCTGGTCAGCAAGGAGATCGGCAGTTTCGCCAAACCCGAGCTGATTCAGTGGGCCCCGGCATTGCCCAAGACCCGCTCAGGCAAGATCATGCGGCGTATACTGCGCAAAATCGCCTGTAACGAGCTGGACAACCTGGGCGACACCTCGACCCTGGCCGACCCCAGCGTGGTACAGGGCCTGATTGACAAACGCCTCAACCAGTAACCGGCGGCCACCGTCCATGGCCGCCCTGAACCTCAGGTCGCCATGGAAGCCCTCCGCCGTCGCATCGAAACCCAGGTCATGAGCCTCACCGGGCTGGCCCTCGGCCAGCTCGACCTGGAATCGCCCAAGGGCGACCCCGGCCTGTTCGGCCCACACAGCATCAGCTGGCAAGTACATGGCGATTTCCCGAGCATGCTGGTCGGCGGCATCAGCGCACTCATGTTGCAGCTGTTGCACCCGCTGGCCTTGGCCGGTGTGTGGGACCACTCCAATTTTCGTGAAGACCTGCTTGGCCGCCTGCGCCGCACCAGCCAGTTCATTTCCGGCACCACCTTCGGTGCCACCGGCGATGCCGAGTGGCTGATCGACAAGGTGCGCACCATACACCTGCAGGTCACCGGCACCGCACCGGACGGCCGTCCCTACGCGGCCAGCGATCCAGACCTGCTGACCTGGGTGCATGTGGCGGAGGTCAGCAGTTTCCTCGCCGCCCACCTGCGGTACCGCAACCCGCACCTGCCGCAGGCCGAGCAGGATGCCTACTACAACGAAATCGCCCTGATCGCCGAGCGCCTTGGCGCCCGTAACGTCCCGCGTTCGTGTCAGCAGGTCGAAGACTACCTGCAGCGCATGCGCCCACAGCTGCACTGCGATACGCGCAGCCATGAAGTCATGCAGATCCTGCTCGACGCCCCTGCCCCCAGCCGCCTGGCGCAACCAGTAGGCAAGCTGATGCTGCACGCCGGCATCGACCTGCTGCCGGGCTGGGCCCAGGCCATGCTCGGCCTGCAGCACGGGCCCTTGCAACAGCGCCTGATCCGCCTGGGCCTGCAACGCACCGCCCCTGTACTGCGCTGGGCAATGCGCGACGGCTCGGCGCACCGGGCCAAACGGCGCATGGGGATCGAATGAGGCCTAATGGTCGACCCTGCGGAACTGATTTAACGTGCCATACTCCAAGCACTCCTGCTTAGACAGACGATGCGACACATGTACAAAGGATTGACTCGCGCCGCCGGCGCAATCGTGGCCCTCGTAGCCCTCTACAGCCTGCTCGGCTTTCTCATTCTTCCCGGTGTCGCGCTGCGCATCGCCAACCAGCAGTTGGCCCAGTACGCGACCGTGCCGGCCCACCTCGAACGGATCGAACTCAACCCCTTCAGCCTGGAGCTGACGGTGTGGGGCCTGCAGATCGGCGAGCCGGGCAAGGAGCAAGTCGGTTTCGAGCGGTTGTACGCCAACCTCTCGCTCGACAGCCTGTGGACCAAAGCCCTGCATCTGGAAGCGGTGGAACTCGACAAGGCACGCAGCGAAGTACTGTTCGCCAAGGACGGTACCCTCAACCTGGCCGGGTTGTTCAAGCTGCCCGCCAGTGAGGCCAAACCCGACGAGCCGCCCAGCGACCCGTTCCCGCTACGCATCGGCAGCATCAAGCTCGTCGATGGCTACCTGCACTTCGAGGACCAGCGCCCCAGCGAGCCGATCGAGTTCCTTTACGACAACATGAACCTGGAGCTGAAAAACCTCAGCACCCTGCCCAACGACAATGCCGACATGACGCTGGTCGCCAACGGCCCCAACGGTGGCCGGATCGACTGGAAAGGCACCCTGAGCCTGTCGCCGATCGCCTCCGAAGGCACATTGAAGGTCACCGACGCCAAAATGAAGCTGTTCTGGCCCTATGTGCGCGATGCCGTGCCACTGGTGCTGGAAGACGGCGTGGTCAGCCTCGATACGCATTACAAGCTCAACCTTGCCAAGCAGACCGAGTTGCTGCTGGATAACGCCTCCCTGCGCATTGCGCCATTCGCCATCAAGGCACCAGATGGCCGCCCGTTGGCGCGCCTGGCTAGCCTGGAGGTGAGCGAAACCTCCGTCGACCTGGTCAAGCAACTGGTCAGCGTGGGCAAGATCCGCAGCGAAAAACTGGAAACCTGGGCCGCGCTGGAAAAAGACGGCCAGCTCGACTGGCAGAAGCTGTTCGCCAGCCAACCGGCCAAAGCCACGCCGAAGGAAAAGGCCGAGCCTGCCGCCGCCGAGCCTGCCCCTGATGAAAAAGCCGCCAAAGAGCCCGGCAAACCTTGGCAAGTGCTGCTCAAGGACGTGCAACTGCGCAACTACCTGGTGCACCTGGCAGACCGCAGCCAAAAAGAGCCGGTAGCCTTGGACATTGGCCCGCTCAACGCAGACCTGCAAGGTTTCGACAGCCTCAACCAGTCGCCCTTCACGCTCAAGCTCGATACCGGTGTAGGCAAGCAAGGCAAGCTGCAGGCAGCTGGCCAGGTCAACCTGGCGCCGGTATGGGCCAAGCTGGATGTGAGCACCCGCGACATCGACCTGCGCGTGGCCCAGGCCTACATCAGCCCGTTCATCCTGCTGGAGCTGCGCAGCGGCATGCTCTCCAGCGATCTCAAGGTCGACCTGAAGAACACCGCGCCGCTGGGCTTCAATCTGACCGGCAAGGCGCAGGTCAACCAACTGCATACCCTCGACACCATCAAGAGCCGCGACTTCGTCAAATGGCAGCAGGTGAATGTCGACGGTTTGTCCTACGTCCACGGCGATGCGCTGTCGATCGACAAGGTGACCCTGCTGCAACCCTATGCGCGTTTCATCATCAACGAAGACCGTACTACCAACGTCAATGACCTGCTGATCCCGCAACCGGCCGGCGCCCCGGCGAGCAGCCAGACCAAGACGGCCTCGGCCAGCAAAGACAAGCCGCTGGGCATCCACATAGGTCAGATCGACATCAAGGACGGCTCGGCCAACTTTGCCGACCTGTCGCTCACCCCGAACTTCGCCACGGCCGCACAGCAGCTCAATGGCCAGATTGGCACCATCGACAACCGCAAGCCGCTGCCGGCCAAGGTCGATATCAAGGGCAAGGTCGACCGTTACGCACCGGTGACCATCAAGGGCGCCCTCAACCCGTTCAACCCGCTGGCCAGCCTGGATATCGCCACCAGCTTCAAGCGCGTCGAGCTGACCACGTTGACGCCCTACTCTGGCAAGTTTGCCGGCTTTCGTATCCGCAAGGGCCGGCTCAACCTTGACCTGCACTACCTGATTACCAACGGCCAGCTGAAGGCCGAGAACAAGGTAGTGGTGGAGCAACTGCAACTGGGCGAGAAAGTCGACAGCCCGGATGCGGTCGACTTGCCGATCCGCCTGGCGGTGGCATTGCTGAAGGACACCGAGGGCAAGATCTCGATCGAGCTGCCGGTGACGGGCGACCTCAACAACCCACAGTTCAGCGTGATGCCGATTGTCTGGCAAACCCTGCGTAACCTGGTGCTGCGCGCGGCACAGGCGCCGTTCAATTTCATTGGCGGGCTGATTACCGGCGGTGGCTCGGAAGACCTGGGTAATGTCGCGTTTGCCCCGGGCTCCAGCGAACTCGCTGGCGATGCCCAGTCGTCGCTGGACAAGCTGGCGGCGGCGCTGAAAGAACGCCCCGAACTTCGCCTGGAAATCGAAGGCACCAGCGCCCAGGCCAGCGACGGTCCACTGATCGCCCAGCAGCGCCTGGAGCGTGAGTACCAGGCCACCTGGTACAAGATCCTGCAGCGCCGCGGTGACAAGGTGCCGGCCAATGCCTCGATGCTGATCGTCGACGACAGCGACAAGCCGGCAATGCTGGAAGGCATCTACCGCACCCGCCTGAAACAGCAGCCGCCTGCCGAATGGGAGCAACTGGGCCGCGACGAACGTACCACCAAGCTGCGCGAGGCCGTGATCAAGTCATGGGCTGAAAGCACCGCCCTGCTGCGTACATTGGGCCAGGAGCGGGCCAGCAGTATCAAGGATTACCTGGTGGACAAGGGCAAGCTGGAAGATGACCGGGTGTATTTCATCGATACCAGCCTGGGGCAGGCTGAGAGCGATGGCCGGGTGGTGACGCCGATGCATCTGGATGCTGAGTGATCTCTAATAGCAGGCCCGGCCTCTTCGCGGGCACGCCCGCTCCCACAGGGATAGCGCACTGCTTGAGGCCTGCGCAGTATCTGTGGGAGCGGGCATGCCCGCGAAGAGGCCGGCACAGGCGTCAGATCAACCGCTGCCCCGACACCGCCGGGTGGTACAGCGGCTGCACCTTGTTCCCCGCCGGGTCCACCAGGTGGAAGCTGCGTGCCCCGTCACCATGATTGAAGGGCCTGTCCAGCAAGGTCACGCCATGGGCCTTGAAGTACTGATACCACGCTTCCAGTTCCTCCACGCTATCGACGATGAACCCATAGTGATCCAGGGTCTGCAGCCCGTTGGCCGCCCCAGCCCCACGCCCCAGTGAAAGGTTGTCGTTGCCGCAGGTGAGGTACACCAGGTCATCGTTGGCGCGGTTCAGCACCTCCATGCCCAGCACATCGACATAGAAGCGCTCGCACTCCTCAAGGTTAGGTACCAGCAGGGCAATGTGGCGCAGGCCATTCAGGCGACCGGGTCGTGCAGGCAATTCAGACATTAGTGAGGCTCCATTTTTGTATACAATTCTTTGTTGAATTTAAAACAAAAAGAGCGCCTTGTGTAAAAATGAAGAAGGGGCCGCAATGCGGCCCCTTCCAGGGTTGGTGGCCAGATCCTTTGGCCGACGGGACGTTCCTTATTCGGACTTCAGGCCATCAGCCGATACGGCCTGCACGCCTTTGATCTTCTTGGCGATGGCAACTGCCATCTCTTTCTGGGAATCAGTCACAGCTACGTCGGACGACAGCGACACAACACCTTTGTTGGTTTCCACTTTGATGTCGCTGCCAGGCACACCCTTCTCGGTCATCAGATCAGCTTTGACCTTGGTGGTAATCCAAGTGTCAGAGGTAGCTTCCTTGGCTTTGGTCACCTCACCGGCGGCCAGCGTCATCGGGGCCTGGGTGGTTTGCTGGGCGAATGCCGCGTTAGCCATGGTCAGGGTCAGAGCGGTGGCAGTAGCGGCAGCAATGGCGAACTTCTTCATGTGGGTCACTCCTGTTTTTCGAAAGGTCTGCGCCGTATGTCCTGGCGGCAGGTATGAAGGTAGTTGCATGTGCTGTGCCAGCTTTCTGATCTGAATTTAATCTATATAAATCAACAACTTATCAATTATAGATCATTCTCATGATCGTGCATTTTGCAATCAGCGCGGTAAACCTGCATGCAAGATGCAAGTCCGCAAAAGGTTCCCGCCACCCATGAAAAAAGGGCCCCGAAGGGCCCTTTCTGTGTTGCGGTGCAGTCGCTTACACGCCCGAGGCCTTCGCCGCGGCAACGTCCTTGATCGACAGCTTGATACGGCCGCGGTTGTCCACGTCCAGTACCAGTACTTCGACTTCCTGGCCTTCTTTCAGGATGTCGGTGACTTTCTCGACGCGAGCATCGCTCAGCATGGAGATGTGCACCAGGCCGTCCTTGCCAGGCAGGATGTTGACGAATGCGCCGAAGTCGACGATACGCTCAACCTTGCCAACGTAGATCTTGCCGATTTCGGCCTCAGCGGTGATGCCCAGGATGCGCTGCTTGGCAGCCTCTGCCGCTTCCTTGGTTTCGCCGAAGATCTTGATCGAGCCGTCGTCTTCGATGTCGATCGAAGCCTTGGTCTCTTCACAGATGGCACGAATGGTGGCGCCGCCTTTACCGATGACGTCACGGATCTTGTCGGTGTCGATCTTCATCGCGATCATGGTCGGGGCGTTGGCCGACAGCTCGGTACGCGACTGACCAATGATCTGGTTCATCTGGCCGAGGATGTTCAGGCGCGCTTCCAGGGCCTGGCCCAGGGCGATTTCCATGATCTCTTCGGTGATGCCGTTGATCTTGATGTCCATCTGCAGCGCGGTAACACCTTTGGCGGTACCGGCTACCTTGAAGTCCATGTCGCCCAGGTGGTCTTCATCACCCAGGATGTCGGTCAGAATGGCAAACTTCTCGCCTTCCTTGACCAGACCCATGGCGATACCGGCAACTGGCGCCTTCATCGGCACACCGGCGTCCATCAGGGCCAGCGAAGCACCACAGACCGAAGCCATGGAGCTGGAACCGTTGGATTCGGTGATTTCCGAAACCACGCGGATGGTGTACGGGAACACGTCAGCAGCCGGCAGCATGGCCTGGACCGAACGACGGGCCAACCGGCCGTGGCCGATTTCGCGACGGCCAGCACCGCCCATGCGACCACACTCGCCAACCGAGAACGGCGGGAAGTTGTAGTGCAGCATGAAGGGGTCTTTTTTCTCGCCTTCGAGGGTATCCAGCAGCTGGGCGTCACGGGCAGTACCCAGGGTCGCAACGACCAGTGCCTGGGTTTCGCCACGGGTGAACAGCGCCGAACCGTGGGTCTTCGGCAGAACACCAACTTCGATGTTCAGCGGGCGAACGGTCTTGGTGTCGCGGCCGTCGATACGTGGCTTGCCGTTGACGATGTTTTCGCGAACGGTGCGGTATTCGATTTCGCCGAAGATTTCTTTCACTTCGGAAGCCGAAGGCTGGCCTTCTTCACCGGAGAACTTGGCGATCGCCTGATCACGCAGCTCGCCCAGGCGCGCATAGCGGTCAGCCTTGACGGTGATGGTGTAGCCCTGCGAAACGCCTTCACCGAATTCGGCGCGAATGGCGTTGAACAATTCAGTGTTGGCAACGGCTGCTTTCCAGTCCCAGGTAGGCTTGGCGGCTTCGGCAGCCAGCTCTTTGACAGCCTGGATAACGACCTGGAATTCGTCGTGGGCGAACAGTACGGCACCCAGCATCTGGTCTTCGGTCAGCTCTTCAGCTTCCGATTCAACCATCAGCACGGCGTCGGAGGTACCGGCAACGACCATGTCCAGGCTCGAAGCAGCCAGTTGCTCGTAAGTCGGGTTCAGCAGGTAGCCGGTGCTTTCGTGGAAAGCAACACGGGCGGCGCCGATCGGGCCTTCGAACGGAATACCGGAAATGGCCAGGGCAGCCGAGGTACCGATCATCGCAGCGATGTCCGGGTCGGTCTTCTTGCTGGTGGACACCACGGTGCAGACGACCTGCACTTCGTTCATGAAGCCTTCAGGGAACAGCGGGCGGATCGGGCGGTCGATCAGGCGCGAGGTCAGGGTCTCTTTCTCGGAAGGACGGCCTTCACGCTTGAAGAAACCACCAGGGATCTTGCCGGCAGCGTAGGTCTTTTCCTGATAATGAACAGAAAGAGGGAAGAAGCCTTTGCTTGGGTCTGCGTGCTTGGCGCCGACCACGGTCACCAGCACGGTGACATCGTTATCGACGGTCACCAGCACGGCGCCGGTTGCCTGACGGGCGATGCGGCCCGTTTCGAGAGTAACGGTCGATTGACCGAACTGGAAAGTCTTGATTACCGGGTTCACGGTTTCCTACCTTTTTCAGTGGCTCTGGGGGAACTGGTTTCTTGCGAATTTTTGGGCAGAACAGGGAATCGGCCCCGTTGACCGTCCAGATACAACACGAGGCCGGGAGCCTGGCTGCCGAGCGGTAAAACCGTTCGACATCACCAGGCTGCCAGCCTCGCAGATACGCGTGGCGTGCTCAAAGACAACGCTGCCAGGCAACGTTGCCACTGCATGAGACACGCCATGCACACCACTGACCAGGCCGCTATTAGCGACGCAGGCCCAGGCGACCGATCAGGGCGCTGTAACGAGTGGTGTCTTTGCCCTTCAGGTAGTCCAGCAGCTTACGACGCTGGTTAACCATACGGATCAGGCCACGACGCGAGTGGTGGTCTTTACCGTTGGCCTTGAAGTGGCCTTGCAGCTTGTTGATGTTCGCGGTCAGCAGAGCAACCTGAACTTCCGGGCTACCAGTGTCGCCAGCAGCTTGCTGGTAGTCGGTAACGATTTGAGCTTTTTCTTCAACGCTGAGGGCCATTTGGCATCTCCTGATAACGGATCCCGCAAGCGGGGTCCAATAGGCCAGGGACAAATCCCTGTATTAATAAGAAAGGTGTGACCGTGCCTACTGACAGCCACCCTTGATTCCGTAGGGCTCGGCCGAAGCCTTACCCTGCGGTTTCGGTCATTCCGACCGAATCAGCCGACGCGGCGCAATACGCCCGTCTTCGCTCACTTCACCGATACCGATGAAGCGTGCATTGTGATCCTGTACCCGGACCATGCCAAACTGTGGCGCGTCCGGCGCGCGTACTGCCTGCCCATGCAGCCAGTAGAACGCACTGTGTTCCGACAGGCTGACCATGGGCCAGTCCTGCAACCCGCTGTCCGATGGCATCAGGAAGCGATCAAGCGCTTCATTGCCACCTTCGGCGTGAGCTTGCTCAAGTTCCTCGAGGGTAACCGTCTGTGCCAGCGCGAAGGGCCCAGCCTGGGTCCTGCGCAGCTCGGCGACATAGGCGCCGCAGCCAAGAACCTCACCAATATCCTCCACCAGCGTGCGGATATAGGTGCCTTTACTGCAGCCTACGGTCAACCGTGCACGGGTACCTTCGCACTCCAGCAACTCCAGGCGGTTAATAGTAACAGAACGCGCCTCGCGCTCCACTACCTCTCCTGCACGTGCCAGCTTGTACAGCGGTTGGCCGTCACGCTTGAGCGCCGAGTACATCGGCGGTATCTGGCTGATCGGGCCGCGAAAACCAGGCAGCGCCGCCTCGATGTCGGCGCGACCAACGGTCACCTCGCGGGTCTGCAGCACTTCACCTTCGGCATCGCCGGTGTTGGTAGTCTGCCCCATCTGCATGACGGTTTCGTAGCCCTTGTCGGAATCGAGCAAGTACTGCGAAAACTTGGTCGCCTCGCCGAAGCACAGCGGCAACACGCCGGTTGCCAACGGGTCGAGGCTACCGGTGTGGCCGGCCTTTTCCGCGTTGAGCAGCCAGCGCACTTTTTGCAGGGCGGCGTTGGAGGTGAAGCCAAGCGGCTTGTCGAGCAGGATGATGCCGCTGACATTGCGGCGAATACGTTTGACCTGGGCCACCGCTTACTCCTTGGTGTCCAGCTCGTCGGTATCCTTGTGCAGGCGGTCTTCGGCCACTGCACGCTCGATCAGCGCCGACAGGTGCACACCGCGGCTGACGCTTTCATCGAAGTGGAAGTGCAGCTGCGGCACGCTGCGCAGTTGCATCGAGCGGCCCAGGTGCAGGCGCAGGAAGCTGGCAGCACTGTTCAGTGCCTTCAACGACTGCTTCACGGCGTCTGGCGTTTCCTCGCCCATGACGGTGATGAACACCTTGGCATGGCCCAGGTCACGGCTGACGTCCACGGCGGTGATGGTAACCAGACCGACACGCGGGTCTTTGACTTCGCGACGGATCAGCTCGGCCAGCTCGCGCTGCATCTGATCGCCGATACGTTGGGTACGGCTGTATTCTTTGGCCATTCTTGCTACCTGTAACTTAAAGCGGCAAACGCCCGGTCAGACGAATGCCTGACCGGGCGCTACCTGAAGAGGTGCCGCAAACCGCCCTGTAGCGGGGGTTTGCGGCTTGCTCGCCCTTAAAGGGTACGAGCCACCTGGACTTTCTCGAAGACTTCGATCTTGTCGCCGACCTTGACGTCGTTGTAGCTCTTGACGCCAATACCGCACTCCATGCCGTTACGCACTTCGGCAGCGTCGTCCTTGAAGCGACGCAGCGATTCCAGCTCGCCTTCGAAGATAAC
Organism: Candidatus Pseudomonas phytovorans; assembly: GCA_029202525.1. Taxonomy (NCBI): domain Bacteria; kingdom Pseudomonadati; phylum Pseudomonadota; class Gammaproteobacteria; order Pseudomonadales; family Pseudomonadaceae; genus Pseudomonas; species Candidatus Pseudomonas phytovorans. The sequence continues at coordinate 1,355,295 of CP119325.1, read as the reverse complement.
CACGTCTTCGCGCAGTACGCGGATCGGGCGGTTACGGTACACGGTACCCTCGATGACCATACAGCCAGCGATGGCGCCGAACTTCGGCGAACGGAACACGTCACGGACTTCGGCGACACCCAGGATGTTCTCGCGAACATCGCTGCCGAGCATACCGGTCAGGGCTTTCTTGACGTCTTCGATGATGTCGTAGATCACGTTGTAATAACGCATATCCAGACCTTCCTGCTCGACGATCTTGCGCGCGCCGGCATCAGCACGCACGTTGAAGCCGAACAGCACCGCGTTGGACGCAAGGGCCAGGTTGGCATCGCTCTCGGTGATACCACCGACGCCACCACCAATCACACGGACCTGCACTTCGTCGTTGCCCAGGCCGCCGAGCGAACCGTTGAGCGCCTCGAGCGAACCGCGAACATCGGTCTTGAGAACGATGTTGAGGGTTTTCTTCTCGGCCTGACCCATGTTCTCGAAGATGTTTTCCAGCTTGCCGGCGTGAGCACGGGCCAGCTTGACCTCGCGGTACTTGCCTTGACGGAACAGGGCAACTTCGCGGGCTTTCTTCTCGTCAGCCACTACCGACAGCTCATCACCGGCTTCCGGCGTGCCATCCAGGCCGAGGATCTCGACCGGGATCGACGGGCCAGCTTCCTTCACAGGCTTGCCGTTCTCGTCGAGCATGGCGCGAACGCGGCCATAGTTGGAGCCGCACAGGACCATGTCGCCCTGACGCAGCGTACCGTCCTGGACCAGGATGGTGGCAACCGGACCACGGCCCTTGTCGAGGCGCGATTCAACCACGACACCACGGCCTGGGGCGGTTGGCGTAGCGGTCAGTTCGAGAACCTCGGCCTGCAGCAGGACGGCTTCGAGCAGTTCGTCAACACCGGTACCCATCTTCGCCGAAACCTTGACGAACGGCGTGTCACCACCCCATTCCTCAGAGGTGACGCCTTCGACGGACAGTTCGTTGCGGATGCGATCGAGGTCAGCACCTGGCTTGTCGATCTTGTTCACCGCGACCACCAGCGGAACGCCAGCTGCCTTGGCATGCTGAACGGCCTCGCGGGTTTGCGGCATCACGCCGTCGTCCGCCGCCACCACCAGGATGACGATGTCGGTCGCCTTGGCACCACGTGCACGCATCTGGGTGAAAGCTGCGTGGCCCGGGGTGTCGAGGAAGGTGACCATGCCGCGGTCGGTTTCCACGTGGTAGGCACCGATGTGCTGGGTGATACCACCGGCTTCGCCAGCGGCAACCTTGGCACGACGGATATAGTCGAGCAGCGAGGTCTTACCATGGTCAACGTGACCCATGACAGTAACCACCGGCGCACGCGACTCGGCCTGGCCTTCGAATTTCAGCGATTCGGCCAAGGAATCTTCCAGGGCGGTATCGCTGACCAGGGTGACCTTGTGGCCCAGCTCTTCTGCGATCAGCTGAGCGGTTTCCTGGTCGAGCACCTGGTTGATGGTAACCGGGGTGCCCATCTTGAACATGAACTTGACGACTTCAGCGCCCTTGACGGACATCTGGTTGGCCAGTTCGGAAACCGTGATGGTCTCGCCGATGGTCACGTCACGGATGACGGGGCCGGTCGGGCTCTGGAAGCCATGCTGGTTACGCTTCTTCAGCTTGCCCTTGCCACCACGGCCACGACGAGCGCCATCGCTCTCTTCGTCGGTGGTACGCGGAGCAGCACGCGGAGTCGGCGCCTTTTCCTTTTCCTTGACCTTGACCTTGATCGACACACGAGGCGCTTCGCCACGACGACGGTCGTCATCACGGGTGCGGCTTTCGTTGCGACGGGTCTCGTCTTTCTTACGCTCGGCAGCACGGGCTGCAGCGTCTTCGGAGGCCGGGGCGTCGGCGACTACCGGAGCCTGGGCAGCGGCAGGTGCCGGCTCTGGCTTGGCGGCAGGCGCAGGGGCAGCTACAGCGGAGTCAGCTGCCTGACGGCGAGCCTGATCTTCGTTGCGCTGACGAACGTCGGCATCAACCTTGTCGCGAGCGGCGTTTTCAACCGCGCGGCGCTCTTCCGCTTCACGCTTCTGCTCAGCCTGGATTTCTTCCGGGCTGCGCTGCACGAATACTTTCTTCTTGCGTACTTCTACGCTAATGCTCTTGCTACCGGCGACACGCAGGGTGCTGGTGGTTTTGCGCTGCAAGGTAATCTTGCGCGGCTCTTCCGCCTTGCTCTTGTGGCTGCTTTTCAAATGAGTCAGCAGGGTCTGCTTCTCATTGTCGGTCACTACCTGACCGGCGTCGGTGTGCGGCAGACCTGCCTCACGCATCTGCTGCAGCAGGCGCTCTACCGGTGCCTCGACCTCTTGGGCCAGTTCTTTCACCGTGACTTGCGTCATGCACTTCTCTCCTCAGGCCGCGCCTAATTACTCGAACCAATGGGCTCGGGCGGCCATGATCAACTTGCCGGCACGCTCTTCGTCGATGCCGTCGATGTCGAGCAGATCGTCGATCGACTGCTCGGCCAGGTCTTCGCGGTTAACCACGCCGCGCACCGCCAGTTCAGCCGCCAGGTCCTTGTCCATACCCTCAAGCGAGAGCAGGTCTTCGGCCGGGTGGGCGTCTGCCAGTTTTTCTTCGGTAGCGATGGCCTTGGTCAACAAACGGTCCTTGGCTCGAGCGCGGAGCTCATTGACGATATCTTCGTCAAAGCCATCGATGTTGAGCATTTCTTCCAACGGTACGTAGGCAATTTCTTCGAGGCTGGTGAAGCCTTCGTCGACCAGCACTTGGGCCAGCTCCTCGTCGACTTCCAGTTCATCGATGAAATTGCGCAGGATGTCACCTGTTTCGGCCTGCTGCTTGGCCTGAATGTCCTTCTCGGTCATCACGTTCAGGGTCCAGCCGGTCAGCTGACTGGCAAGACGAACGTTCTGACCGCCACGGCCAATGGCCTGGGCCAGGTTATCCTCGGCGACGGCGATGTCCATGGCATGGGCATCTTCATCAACGATGATCGCCGCGACTTCAGCCGGCGACATGGCGTTGATGACGAACTGCGCCGGGTTATCGTCCCACAGGACGATATCCACACGCTCACCACCCAACTCCCCGGATACAGCTTGGACGCGCGAACCACGCATGCCGATACAGGCGCCTTGCGGGTCGATGCGCTTGTCCTTGGAGCGGACGGCGATCTTGGCTCGCGAACCCGGATCACGGGAGGCAGCCATGACTTCAATGAGGCCCTCGGCAATTTCCGGCACTTCAATGCGGAAAAGCTCGATCAGCATCTGTGGCGCGGTGCGCGACAGGATCAGCTGAGGGCCACGGTTTTCTGTGCGAATTTCCTTGAGCAGTGCACGCAGGCGCACACCGACACGGAAGGTTTCGCGCGAAATGATATCTTCGCGGGCCAGCAAGGCCTCGGCGTTGTTGCCCAGGTCAACGATGACGTTGTCGCGGGTAACCTTTTTGACGGTACCGGAAATGATCTCGCCTACGTGTTCACGGTAGGCATCGACCACCTGGGCACGCTCGGCCTCGCGGACCTTCTGCACAATGACCTGCTTGGCGGTCTGGGCGGCGATACGACCGAACTCGATGGACTCGATCTTCTCCTCGATCACGTCACCAATCTTGGCTTCCGGATGAGTGTCCTTGATCTTGTCCAGCCAGGTTTCGATCGCCGGATCATCAAGATCGGCTTCATCGACCACGGTCCAGCGACGGAAGGTCTCGTAGCTACCGGTGTGGCGGTTGATTTCCACACGCAGATCGACTTCGTCTTCAAAACGTTTTTTGGTTGCAGTAGCCAGGGCCACTTCCAGCGCTTCGAAAATGACGCCGGGCGGTACACCTTTTTCGTTGGATACCGATTCAACAACCAGCAGTACTTCTTTGCTCATCGTACGCCTCGCCTTGCGCAAGCCATTGGGCCCGGATAGTCCGCCGGTCCCGGCACGTCTCAGTCAAAACTGGGAATAATATTGGCCTTGTCGATCGAGTCGATCGGCAACAGGAACTCCTGATCGTCCACCTGGACCACCACATCCTGCTCCTCCACACCGCGGAGAAGGCCCTGGAAGTTACGACGACCCTCGAAGGGTGAGCGCAGCTTGATCTTCACTTGTTCGCCGGCATGCGAGGCAAACTGTTCCAGAGTGAACAGTGGGCGTTCCATGCCAGGAGAAGAAACCTCTAGGGTATATTCAGAGCTGATCGGATCTTCCACATCCAGGACGCTGCTGACCTGGCGACTGACTTCTGCGCAGTCGTCAACCAGAATCCCGCCTTCCTTGTCGATGTAGACACGTAGTACCGAATGTTTGCCCTGGGAGACGAATTCAATCCCCCAGCATTCGAAGCCCAGCCCCGTGACCACCGGGGCCAACAAGGCCTGCAACTGTTCTAGCTTGCTCGACACCTGAACCCCCTCGTGCATGCTGTGCAAATGAAAAATGGGCGAAGCGCCCATCCCTGAAAGCGCCGTTGGACAACGACGCCGAAACTGTTCGATTAGCAAAAAGCCCCTGAAAAGGGGCTCCGCTGAAGCTGGTTGCGGGGGCTGGATTTGAACCAACGACCTTCGGGTTATGAGCCCGACGAGCTACCAAGCTGCTCCACCCCGCGACAAAGCCGGGGCGAAAGTATAAGACCGAACCCTGTTGAGGGTCAAACCCAAACCTTCACCTACAAGAAAGCCCGCTAAAGCGGGCTCTCATGCTTCAATTGGTACCGAGAAGGGGACTCGAACCCCTACACCCTATGGGCACAACCACCTCAAGGTTGCGTGTCTACCAATTCCACCACCTCGGCAATACTACTACTTGAAACCCGTTACTTCTGCTCTTGGGCTGGAGGAGGTACATCACCAACATTATTGGTGGTTTCGCTCTTCTGCTGCTGGAGCACCGGTACATCATCATTAACTGCCGGTTTTTGCGGCTCTTTCACTTCTAGCACTGCTGGATCTGGAAGACCTGCTTGGCTAAGCTGGTGAGCTTGTTGCTTCGCGAAGTATCCTAACCCAAGTGCTGTCAAAAAGAAAGTGGCAGCGAGTATAGCAGTGAATTTACTTAGGAACGTTGCAGAACCCTGGCTCCCGAACACGGTATTAGAAGCACCCGCGCCGAAAGATGCACCAGCTTCGGCACCCTTACCCTGTTGCAACAGAACCAGCACTACAAGCGACAGCGCTGCCAACAGATGAAAAACAACGATGACTGTTTCCAGCATTTGTTCAGTTTCCTGCGGCGCGACAAATTGCACCGAATTCGTCTGCGTTCAGGGAAGCCCCACCAATGAGACCCCCATCGATATCCGGCATGCCGAACAGTTCGGCCGCATTGGCCGCCTTCACGCTGCCGCCGTAGAGCAGCTGCACCTTCGCAGCCACTTCAGCATCTTCTGCCGCCAGCTGGCCGCGGATGGCGGCGTGCACATCCTGGGCCTGCTGTGGCGTGGCCGTAAGGCCGGTGCCAATGGCCCATACAGGCTCATAGGCAATTACTGCATTGGCAAAAGCCTTAACACCGAAAGCTTCGATGATACTGCTTAGTTGACGCCCGACAACTTCAAGCGTCTTGCCGGCCTCGCGCTCTGCAAGGGTTTCCCCGATGCAAAGCACTGGCTTCAAACCTTTGGCCTGGGCCGCTGCAAACTTGCGATTGAGCACTTCGTCTGTTTCGCCAATGATCTGGCGACGCTCGGAGTGGCCAACCAACACCAACTTGCAACCTGCTTCAACCAGCTGCTCCGGAGCAACTTCCCCGGTCAGCGCACCCTGTTCGGGTTGTACAGCAGAATTCTGTGCGCCGACAGTAATTTCTTTACCTGCCAGGCCATCGATCACTTGATTGATGAACAGGGCCGGAGGAAATACCGCGACTTCCACTCCGCTCGGCAAGGCGAGATTGCTCAAGCCTTCGGTCAGCTCAGCGACGCTAGCGCGGGTACCGTGCATCTTCCAGTTACCAGCTACCATAGGGCGACGCATGCTTTACCTCGTCGGTCAAAGTGGGCGCAGATCTTACCCAACCAGATCTGCGCTGGCAAGCGCCTTCAGGCACAAACTTCGCCGACCAGTTTGGCCAAAGCTTCTGCGTGGGAGCGCACCTGGTTTTCGTCTTCGCCCTCAACCATGACCCGCACCAACGGCTCGGTACCCGACTTGCGCAACAGGACACGGCCGCGACCCGCCAAGGCCTCGGTCACTTTGGCACTGGCTTCCTTGACTGCAGGGTGCTCCAGCGGGTCTGCCTTGCCAGCGCCGAAGCGCACGTTGATCAGCACCTGCGGGCACTTGCGCAGGGCCTGACGGGCCTGGGCAAGGGTTTCACCACGGCGTTTGAGCGCCATCAGCACCTGCAGCGCGGCAATAATCGCGTCCCCGGTGGTGGTGTGGTTGCAGCACACGACGTGACCGGAGTTTTCACCACCGACCAGCCACTCACGTTCAAGCAGCTCGGCCATGACATAGCGGTCGCCAACCTTGGCCCGCACGAACGGGATATCCAGATCCTTCAGCGCAAGCTCCAGGCCCAGGTTGCTCATCAGCGTACCCACTACGCCGCCCTGCAGCTTGCCACGGTCGTGCAGGTCGCGGGCGATGATGAACAGCAACTCGTCACCATCGACGATGGCGCCGGTGTGATCGACCATCAACACGCGATCGCCGTCACCGTCGAAGGCAATGCCGAGGTCGGCATGGCCAACCAGTACGGCAGCCTGCAGCGATTCGATGTGGGTCGAGCCACAGCCTTCGTTGATGTTCAGGCCATCCGGCTGCGCATGCAGCACGGTCACGTCGGCACCCAACTCACGGAACACGCTTGGCGCCACCTTGTAGGTTGCACCGTGGGCGCAATCGACCACCAGCTTGAGGCCGTCGAAGCTGGTGCTGGTCGGCACGCTGCTCTTGCAAAACTCGATGTAGCGGCCGGCAGCATCGTTGATGCGCGAAACCTTGCCCAACTTGCCCGAGTCGACAACGGTCATCGGCTGGTCGAGCAACTCTTCGATCATCAGCTCGACTTCATCCGGCAGCTTGGTGCCCTCGCCCGAGAAGAACTTGATGCCATTGTCTTCGTGCGGGTTGTGCGAGGCACTGATGACAATGCCGGCCTGAGCGTGGAAGGTGCGGGTCAGGTAGGCGATGGCCGGCGTAGGCATTGGCCCCAGCAGCATGACGTCAGCACCCGCCGCGGCCAGCCCGGCTTCGAGTGCAGACTCGAACATGTAGCCGGAGATACGCGTGTCCTTGCCCACCAGCACCTTGCAGTGGCCATGCTTGCGAAACGCCATGCCGGCCGCCCAACCAAGCTTCAGCATGAAGTCAGGCGTGATCGGGAATTCGCCGACGCGGCCACGAATGCCGTCGGTACCAAAATATTTTCTGCTCATAGGGACTCCAATGTTCTTATTCGGCGTTTTGTACCGCAGCAATCATGCGCACCACATCGGCAGTTTCGGCCACGTCATGGACACGAAGTATGCTCGCCCCCTTGGTCATGGCCAACGCCGCCAGCGCTAGGCTGCCGTACAAGCGCTCGCCGACCGGACGTTCCAGCGTCAGGCCGATCATGCTCTTTCGTGAGACGCCCACCAGCAGCGGGCGCCCAAGGCGATAGAGCGCTTCCATGTGCTTGAACAGGCTCAGATTGTGCGCCAGTGTCTTGGCGAAACCAAAGCCCGGGTCAAGGATGATTCTGTTCGCGTCGATGCCCGCCGCAGCGCAGGCGGCCATCCGCTGTTCAAGATAACGCGTAACGTCGGCGGTCACATCATCGTAATGCGGGTCGTCCTGCATGTTACCCGGCTCGCCGCGCATGTGCATGAGGCACACCGGCAGCCCGGTATCCGCAGCGGCGTCCAGGGCGCCATCGCGCTCAAGAGCCCGTACGTCGTTGATCAGCCCGGCACCGAGGCGAGCCGATTCACGCATGACGGCAGGCGTTGAGGTATCGACCGAAATGACCACATCGAGGCGACTGTTGATTGCCTCGACCATGGGCGCCACACGCTCCAGCTCCTCGGTCACCGATACCGCCCGCGCACCTGGGCGCGTGGACTCACCGCCGATATCGATCAGCGTGGCGCCGGCGGCTACCATCGCTTCGGCGTGGCGCAGGGCTTCGTCGCGCTGACTGAAGCGCCCGCCATCGGAGAAGGAGTCGGGGGTGATATTGAGAATACCCATGACATGGGTACGCGACAAATCAAGAACCCGGTTGCCGCAAGGCAACCGGGTCGGGTACTGCACTGAGCTCATAGACGCCCTTAGTGTTGAGCTGCCGGGCCGCCAATTGGCGATTCAGGGCGATCATCCTGGGCAGCAGGGGTGCCCGAATCTTTGTCGTTGTCCCAATCGCGTGGTTCACGTGGCGTACGGCCAGCCATGATGTCATCGATCTGATCGGCATCAATGGTCTCATACTTCATCAGCGCTTCGGTCATCGATTCAAGCTTGTCGCGATTTTCGATCAGCAGCTGCTTGGCCGTGGCGTAGCACTGGTCGATGATGCTGCGTACTTCAGAATCGATCAGCTTGGCAGTCTCGCCGGACACACTGGCGTGCTGGCTGCCCGCGCTACGGCCGAGGAATACCTCACCCTCTTCTTCTGCATACATCAGCGGGCCGAGTTTTTCCGACAAGCCCCACTTGGTCACCATGTTGCGAGCGATCTGGCTGGCCCGCATGATGTCGTTGGAAGCGCCCGTGGTGACACCATCGAAGCCCAGGGTCATTTCTTCGGCGATACGGCCACCGTACAGCGAGCAGATCTGGCTGATCAGCGCACGCTTGGACAGGCTGTAGCGGTCTTCTTCCGGCAGGAACATGGTCACGCCCAAGGCGCGACCGCGCGGAATGATCGAAACCTTGTAGACCGGGTCGTGCTCAGGCACCAGGCGACCAACGATGGCATGACCTGCCTCGTGGTAGGCAGTGTTGCGCTTTTCTTTCTCGGACATGACCATGCTCTTGCGCTCGGCGCCCATCATGATCTTGTCTTTGGCCAGTTCGAACTCTTTCATTTCGACCAGGCGCTTGTTGGAACGCGCGGCAAACAGCGAGGCCTCGTTGACCAGGTTGGCCAGGTCGGCACCGGAGAACCCTGGGGTACCACGGGCAATGACAGCCGGGTTGACGTTTTCGCCAACCGGCACCTTGCGCATGTGCACCTTGAGGATCTGTTCGCGGCCGCGGATGTCCGGCAGGCCTACCACCACCTGGCGGTCGAAACGGCCAGGTCGCAGCAGCGCCGGGTCGAGTACGTCCGGGCGGTTGGTGGCTGCGATGACGATGATGCCATCGTTCATCTCGAAGCCGTCCATCTCTACCAGCAACTGGTTGAGGGTTTGCTCACGCTCGTCGTGACCGCCACCCATGCCGGCGCCACGGTGGCGACCAACGGCGTCGATTTCGTCGATGAAGATGATGCACGGAGCGTGCTTCTTGGCCTGTTCGAACATGTCGCGTACACGGCTGGCACCGACACCGACAAACATTTCCACGAAGTCCGAACCGGAAATGGTGAAGAACGGTACTTTCGCTTCGCCCGCAATGGCCTTGGCCAGCAGGGTCTTACCGGTACCGGGCGGACCAACCATCAGCACGCCGCGAGGGATACGGCCGCCCAGGCGCTGGAACTTGCCCGGATCACGCAGGAACTCGACCAGCTCGCCCACTTCTTCCTTGGCTTCGTCGCAACCTGCAACGTCGGCCAGTGTGGTCTTGACCTGGTCTTCGGACAGCAGGCGCGCCTTGCTCTTGCCGAAGCTCATCGGCCCGCCCTTGCCACCTGCGCCGCCTTGCATCTGGCGCATGAAGAACATGAACACCGCGATGATTACCAGGATCGGGAAGCTGGCTACCAGCAACTGGGTCCAGATGCTCTGCTGCTCTGGCTGCTTGCCTTCGACAACGACGTGGTTGTCGACCAGGTCACCGATCAGGCCATTGTCGGTAATGGCCGGGCGCACGGTCTTGAAGTTGTCGCCGTCGGCGCGCTTGCCGGTAATGATGTAGCCGTCGACGGTCACACGCTCGACCTTGCCATCCTTGACCTGCTGGATGAAGTCGGAATAGTTGAGGGTCTGCGGCTCGTTAGGGCTGGAGAAGTTGTTCATCACTGTCACCAGGACAGCTGCGATGATCAACCACAGGATCAGATTCTTTGCCATGTCGTTCAATTCGCTACCCTCTGAGGCCGGCGCACGACGCAGCCGTGCCTCGCATGATATTCATCGCCCTAACTTACTACATTACCTACGCAGCCGCAGGCACCGTCTGTAACCCTTTGTGAAAGCTAGACTACACGAAGTTCGGACGATCCTGACGGGGCAGCCGATTGGAATTAACTATCGCCCACCCCGTAACACACCTTTCAACCGCCTTTGAAACCCTTGCCCAACAGGTACTGCTCCCGGGAGCGATCCCGCGAGGAGGTCGGCTTGCGCATCTGCACCTTGTCGAACTTGCTGCGCACATCCTTCAGGTACTGGTCGAAACCTTCACCCTGGAAGATCTTGATCAGGAAATTGCCACCCGGCTTGAGCACACGGGTCGCCAGATCCAGCGCCAACTCACAGAGGAACATGGCACGCGGCATGTCCACTTCAGGCGTACCACTCATATTGGGGGCCATATCGGAAATCACAAGGTCTACGTGTGAATCACCGACCGCCTGCAGAATCTGCTGCAGCACTTCATCCTGAGTGAAATCGCCCTGGATGAAGTTCACGTCCGGGATCGAGTCCATTTCCAGGATATCCGAGGCGATCAGGCGCCCCTGACCACCAATCAGACGACTGGTCACCTGCGACCAGCCACCTGGCGCTGCGCCGAGGTCGATCACGCTCATGCCCGGGCGGATCAACCGGTCCTTCTCCTGGATCTCCAGCAGCTTGTAGCTGGCGCGCGAACGGTAGCCATCCTTCTGCGCCTGCTTCACGAAAGGGTCGTTAAAATGCTCTCTCAGCCAGTTCTGGCTGCTTTTGGAAGGTTTTGCCACAGGGCACCTCGATGATATGCGTCGTGATTGACTGGGCGGAGCCATGGGCCCTCGGGTAAAATGCCCGTCAATTTTACAGAATCAGACGAAAAGGGTCAGATTATGCCGCTCAATAACGAGCAGAAGAAGCAGTACAAGTCCATTGGTCATGACCTGAAGCCGGTCCTGATCGTTGCTGGCAACGGTTTGAATGAAGGCGTCATCGCCGAACTGGAGCGCGCACTGGTCGACCATGAGCTGATCAAGGTCGAAATTCGCTCGGAAGACCGCGAAGAACGTGCCGAAACCATCGCAGCACTGTGCAAGGCCGGCCGTGCCGAACTGGTGCAGACCATCGGCAAGAAAGCGCTGATCTACCGCAAGAACCCACAGCCGAACAAGCAGCTGTCCAATATCCACCGCTACAAGTAACGGTGGCTCCGATCAGTGGCGCGGCTTACGCGCCCTGACCGGTACCGGCTGGGCCACCAGCACGATGCCGGAGAAGCCCAGTACCAGGAAGCAGAACATCTGCCAGCGCTCGCCGACAGAGATACCGTAGCGCAAGGTGTAATAACCCACACAGGCACCAAAGCCGAGCAGTAGCATCTGGCCGCGGAACTGCCGCCACCACGCCGTCAAGCCGTCCACCCTCGCCAACACAGCCAGCTGGGTCAACAAACCAAGCAGCGCCACGCCAATCAACCAGCGGTCGATCTGCCCGGCAATGTCCTGCACCAGCAAGGGCGCCAGGCCACTGACCTTGAGCGCAGGCACCAGCCCGACATGGAACACCCACAGGCCCCCGACCCAGAACACCTGGGCCAGTTGCCAGAGGATCCCCTCAAGGGATGGCGCCCGCAGGCGCCGGTCAGATGTGCTGGACTTCGACAATCTCGTACTCGACCGTGCCGCTTGGCGTCTTGATGACGACGATGTCGCCTTCTTCCTTGCCGATAATGGCACGGGCAATCGGCGCACCTGCCGAAAGCTTGCCGAGCTTGATGTTGGCTTCATCCTCACCCACGATCTGGTACTTCACCCGCTCGTCGGTTTCGGTATTGGCCAGCTCTACGGTGGTGCCGAAGATGACCTTGCCGGTATGGGCAATGGTGGTCACATCGATCACGACCGAGTTCTGCAGACGGCCTTCGATATCGCGGATACGCGCCTCGACCATGCCCTGTTCTTCACGGGCAGCGTGGTATTCGGCGTTTTCCTTGAGGTCGCCCAGTTCGCGCGCTTCACCGATCGCCTGGCTCAGGCGCGGGCGCTCGGTCTTGCTCAGGAACAGGTGCTCCTCTTCCAGGGCGCGAGCGCCCTGGACGGTCATCGGGTACTTGGTAATGCTCATGCTTTCAGTCCTGCATGCAGATCTTGCAGGCGACGAACGGTCTTTTCCGGACCAAATTTCAGCGCCTCGCAGATGGCTTCACCGGCCGCAATGGTGGTGGTGCAGTAAATCTTGTGCTGCAGCGCATTGCGACGAATCGAGTAGGAATCGGCAATCGACTGGCGGCCTTCGGTGGTGTTGATGATCAGCGACACTTCGTCGTTCTTGATCATGTCGACCACGTGCGGGCGACCTTCGGTCACCTTGTTCACACGGCGCACTTTCAGGCCAGCCGCTTCAATAACCTTGGCGGTGCCAGCAGTTGCAACCACTTCGAAGCCCAGGGCGATCAGGTCGCGGGCAACGCCAGCCACTTGTGGCTTGTCGTCGTCACGCACGCTGATGAACGCGGTACCACCGGTCGGCAGCACTTCGCTTGCACCCATCTGGGCTTTGGCGAACGCTTCACCGAAGGTGTCACCGACACCCATGACTTCACCGGTCGATTTCATCTCAGGACCGAGGATCGGGTCAACCCCAGGGAACTTGGCGAACGGGAAGACGGCTTCCTTGACGCTGTAGAAGTTCGGGATGATTTCCTGGGTGAAGCCCAGTTCTTTCAGGGTTTTGCCGGCCATTACACGGGCAGCGATCATGGCCAGGGACGTGCCGATGCACTTGGACACGAACGGCACGGTACGCGAGGCACGCGGGTTGACTTCGATCACGTAGATCTTGTCACCCTGCAGGGCCAGCTGCACGTTCATCAGGCCGACAACGCCCAGTTCCAGGGCCATTTTGGCAACCTGTACGCGGACCTCGTCCTGCACTTCCTTGCTCAGCGAGTAAGGTGGCAGCGAGCACGCCGAGTCACCGGAGTGAACGCCGGCCTGCTCGATGTGCTGCATGATGGCGCCGATCACCACGTCGGTGCCGTCGCACACCGCATCCACGTCCATTTCGATGGCGCAGTTGAGGAAGTGGTCGAGCAGTACCGGGCTGTCGTTGGACACCTGCACGGCTTCACGCAGGTAGCGCTTCAGCTCGTCCAGCTCGTAGACGATTTCCATGGCACGGCCGCCCAGCACATACGACGGGCGCACCACCAGCGGGTAACCGATGCTGCCAGCAGCGCGAATGGCTTCTTCTTCGCTGCGCACGGTAGCGTTTGGCGGCTGCAGCAGGTTCAGGCGCTGAACCATCTGCTGGAAGCGCTCACGGTCTTCGGCGCGGTCGATGGCGTCCGGGCTGGTACCGATGATCGGTACGCCGGCTTCTTCCAGGGCACGGGCCAGTTTCAGCGGGGTCTGGCCGCCGTAATGAACGATCACGCCTTTCGGCTTCTCGACGCGGCACACTTCCAGCACGTCTTCCAGCGTCAGCGGCTCGAAGTACAGGCGGTCGGAGGTGTCATAGTCGGTAGAGACGGTTTCAGGGTTGCAGTTGACCATGATGGTCTCGTACCCGTCTTCACGCAGCGCGAGGGCTGCGTGTACGCAGCAGTAGTCGAACTCGATACCTTGGCCGATACGGTTCGGGCCGCCACCCAGGATCATGATCTTGTCGCGGGTCGACGGGTTGGCCTCGCACTCTTCCTCGTAGGTGGAGTACAGGTAGGCGGTGTCGGTGGCAAATTCGGCGGCGCAGGTGTCGACGCGCTTGTACACCGGCAACACTTCCAGCTTGTGACGGTGACGGCGCAGGTTCTTGTCGGTGATACCCAACAGAACAGCCAGTCGCTGGTCCGAGAAACCTTTGCGCTTGAGGCGCAGCATCATCGCCTTGTCGATGGCCGACAGGGCCAGGGTCTTGACCTTCTCTTCTTCCTTGATCAGATCTTCCATCTGCACCAGGAACCACATGTCGATGCCGGTCAGGGCGAAGATTTCTTCGCAGGTCATGCCCGAACGCATGGCGTCAGCGACGTACCAGATACGCTCGGCACCCGGCACGGTCAGTTCACGCTTGAGGATGCTGGCGGCTTCCGGGCTGGCCAGGTCGACTTTCGGGTCGAGGCCACACACACCGACCTCCAGGCCACGCAGGGCTTTCTGCAGGGATTCCTGGAAGGTACGGCCGATGGCCATGACTTCACCCACGGATTTCATCTGGGTGGTCAGGCGGGCGTCGGCTTTCGGGAATTTCTCGAAGGCAAAGCGCGGCAGCTTGGTGACGACGTAGTCGATCGACGGCTCGAAGGAAGCCGGGGTGCGGCCGCCGGTGATGTCGTTCTGCAGTTCGTCGAGGGTATAACCGATGGCCAGCTTGGCGGCAATCTTGGCGATCGGGAAGCCGGTGGCCTTGGACGCCAGGGCGGACGAACGCGATACGCGCGGGTTCATCTCGATCACGACCATGCGGCCGGTGTCCGGGCAGATACCGAACTGCACGTTGGAACCGCCGGTTTCAACACCGATTTCACGCAGCACCGCCAGCGAGGCGTTGCGCATGATCTGGTATTCCTTGTCGGTCAGGGTCTGCGCTGGAGCAACAGTGATCGAGTCACCGGTGTGCACGCCCATCGGGTCGAAGTTTTCGATCGAGCAGACGATGATGCAGTTGTCCTTTTTGTCGCGGACCACTTCCATCTCGTACTCTTTCCAGCCGATCAGCGATTCGTCGATCAGCAGCTCTTTGGTCGGCGACAGGTCCAGACCACGGGTGCAGATTTCTTCGAACTCTTCACGGTTGTAAGCAATGCCACCGCCGGTGCCACCCATGGTGAACGAAGGGCGAATGATGCACGGGAAACCGAGTTTTTCGAGGACCGCATTGGCCTCTTCCATGCTGTGGGCGATACCGGAGCGCGGGCAATCCAGGCCAATGGACTTCATGGCCTTGTCGAAACGCGAACGGTCTTCAGCCTTGTCGATGGTATCGGCGTTGGCACCGATCATCTCTACGCCGAACTTTTCCAGAACGCCGTGGCGCTCCAGGTCCAGGGCGCAGTTCAGTGCAGTCTGGCCACCCATGGTTGGCAGCACGGCATCCGGGCGCTCTTTTTCGATGATCTTGGCAACAGTCTGCCATTTGATCGGCTCGATGTAGGTGGCGTCGGCCATGGCCGGGTCGGTCATGATGGTGGCTGGGTTGGAGTTCACCAGGATGACGCGGAAACCTTCCTCGCGCAGGGCTTTACAGGCCTGGGCGCCGGAGTAGTCGAATTCGCAGGCCTGGCCGATCACGATCGGGCCAGCGCCGAGAATCAGGATGCTTTTTATGTCTGTACGTTTTGGCATGGTGGTCACTCAAATCCGGGGTCAGTCGGCAAGCCGCTTTGAACAATCTGGGTCAGGCGCTGCCGGGCGCGGCATGAGCCGGCCCGGGGCCTTGAAGCAGGATGCTCAGCGGCGCTTGGCCATGGCATCGGTGAAACGATCGAACAGTGGCGCAACGTCAGTCGGGCCTGGGCTCGCTTCAGGGTGGCCCTGGAAGCTGAACGCGCTCTTGTCGGTACGCTCGAGACCCTGCAGGGTGCCGTCGAACAGCGACTTGTGAATGGCGCGAACGTTGCCCGGCAGGGTAGCTTCGTCGACAGCAAAACCGTGGTTCTGGCTGGTGATCATGACCACACCGGTGTCCAGGTCCTGGACCGGGTGGTTGGCACCGTGGTGGCCGTGGCCCATTTTCACGGTCTTGGCGCCGGAAGCCAGGGCCAGCAACTGGTGGCCGAGGCAGATGCCGAATACCGGAATCTCGGTTTCGAGGATTTCCTTGATCGCCTGGATTGCGTAGTCGCACGGCTCCGGGTCACCAGGGCCGTTGGACAGGAACACGCCGTCCGGGTTGAGTGCCAGCACTTCGCTGGCCGGGGTCTGGGCCGGCACCACGGTTACGCGGCAGCCACGGGCAACCAGCATGCGCAGGATGTTCAGCTTGACGCCGTAGTCGAAGGCGACCACGTGGTAAGGCAGGTCGGCGGCTTCGATGGTCGGGTGGCTGTCGGTTTTCAGCTCCCACACGCTGGAGCGCCACTCGTAGCGTTCCTTGGTGGAAACCACCTTGGCCAGGTCCATGCCCTTCAGGCCCGGGAAACCACGGGCAGCTGCGATGGCGGCCTCTTCGCTGATGTTGTCACCGGCGAGGATGCAACCGTTCTGAGCGCCCTTTTCACGCAGGATACGAGTCAGGCGACGAGTGTCGATGCCAGCAATTGCAACAACGTTGTTGGCCTTCAGGTACTCAGGCAGCGACTGGGTGTTACGCCAGTTGCTCGCCAGCAGCGGCAGGTCACGGATGACCAGGCCAGCGGACCAGACACGGTTCGACTCGGCATCTTCCGGCGTAGTACCGGTGTTGCCGATGTGCGGGTAGGTCAGGGTAACGATTTGCTGCGCGTAGGAAGGGTCTGTAAGGATTTCCTGGTAGCCGGTCATAGCGGTGTTGAATACCACCTCACCAACGGTCTGACCGTCGGCACCGATGGCTTCACCGCGAAAAATACTGCCGTCGGCAAGGGCGAGTATGGCTGGCTTTGTCAAGAAGACCTCCCGTAAATCAAGCATGAAAGGGCGATCGCAGGTTGCAAAAAAGCGGAGTGACGTATGGACACGTCACCCCGCTTTCATGTGCTGAATTCAATTCGCTGCGCGCTTTTAGTGGACACACTAAAGCTGTAGCTTACAGAAAAGTGCGTTTTCGGTCTACCGTGAATGTGTCTCTAAAACACAAGATTGCGACAGACCGGCATCGGCGTTGGCTTCTTCGCGGGCTCGCCCGCTCCCACAGGACCACCACAGGGCCCAAGACCGGTGCAATACCTGTGGGAGCGGGCAAGCCCGCGAAAAAGCCAACACCGCGCTAACGGCTTAACGCAGTTCGAGCACATCCTGCATGTCATACAGCCCAGGCTCACGCCCATCCAGCCACAGCGCCGCACGCACTGCGCCCTTGGCGAAGGTCATGCGGCTGGAGGCCTTGTGGGTGATTTCCAGGCGCTCGCCTTCTGCGGCAAACAGCACGGTGTGGTCGCCGACCACATCGCCGGCACGCACGGTAGCGAAACCGATGGTTTTGCGGTCACGCGCACCGGTCTGGCCTTCACGGCCATACACCGCCACTTCCTGCAGGTCACGGCCCAGCGCATTGGCAACCACTTCACCCATGCGCAGCGCAGTACCCGACGGCGCGTCGACCTTGTGCCGGTGGTGCGCCTCGATGATCTCGATATCGACATCATCGCCCAGCACCCGTGCTGCCATATCCAGCAACTTGAGGCTGAGGTTGACGCCCACGCTGAAGTTGGCGGCGAACACGATGGGGATGTCCTTGCCCGCCTCGGCCAGCAGCCGCTTTTCTTCGACGCTGAAACCGGTCGTACCGATGATCATCGCCTTGCCGTGCTTGCGGCAGAACGCCAGGTTCTTCAGGGTCACCGAAGGGTGAGTGAAGTCGATCAGCACGTCGAACTCGTCAGCCACCTTGGCCAGGTCATCGGACAGCAGTACGCCGATGCGGCCCAGGGCCGCCAGCTCACCGGCATCCGCACCGACCAGCGAGCTGTCCGGGCGATCGATCGCCGCCGTCAGGCCGGCACCCGGGGTTTGCTGCACGGCCTCGATCAGGGTCTTGCCCATCCGCCCTGCCGCGCCCATCACTGCAATACGTCGCATAGCCTATTCCTTGTCAGAGATCGCCGAAGAAGCGCTTCACGCCATCGAACCAGCCACTGGCCTTTGGCGAGTGGGAGCTGTCACCTTCCAGCGAATCACGCAGCTCTTCGAGCAGCTCGCGCTGGCGACGGCTGAGGTTGACCGGGGTTTCCACGGCCACGCGGCATAGCAGGTCACCGGCACCACCACCACGCACCGGCGCCACACCCTTGCCACGCAGGCGGAACTGCTTGCCGGTCTGGGTACCTTCCGGAATTTTCAGCTTCACGCGACCGTCGAGGGTCGGTACTTCCAGCTCGCCACCCAGGGCAGCGTCGGTGTAGCTGATTGGCACTTCGCAATACAGGTGCTTGCCATCGCGCTGGAAGATCTCGTGCTCACGCACACTGATCACCACGTACAGGTCGCCAGTCGGGCCACCATGAGTACCCGCCTCGCCTTCACCCGACAGGCGAATACGGTCGCCGGTGTCGACACCCGCCGGCACCTTGACCGACAGCGTCTTGTATTCCTCGACACGGCCTTCGCCATGGCATGAGCCGCACGGGTCGGTAATGATCTTGCCTTGGCCATGGCAGCGCGGACAGGTCTGCTGCACCGAGAAGAAGCCCTGCTGCATGCGCACCTGGCCGATGCCACCGCACGTCGGGCAGGTCGACGGGGTCGAGCCCTTCTTGGCGCCGGAGCCATCGCAAGGCTGGCAGTTGACCAAGGTCGGCACGCGGATGCTGACCGTGGTGCCACGCACCGCTTCTTCCAGGTTCAGCTCCAGGGTGTAGCGCAGGTCGCTGCCGCGCTGGGCACCGCCACGTCCACCACCACGGCCGCCACCGAAGAAATCGCTGAACACATCGCCAAAGATGTCGGAGAAGTTGGCGCCACCGAAGCCAGCACCACCGCCACCCATGCTCGGGTCGACGCCGGCGTGGCCGTACTGGTCGAATGCCGCCCGCTTGCTCGCGTCAGACAGCACTTCGTAGGCCTCGTTGGCCTCCTTGAACGAGTCTTCCGACGCCTTGTCACCCGGGTTACGGTCCGGGTGGTACTTCATCGCCAGGCGGCGGTAAGCCTTCTTGAGGTCAGCTTCGCTGGCGCCGCGCTCGACACCCAGAACCTCATAATAATCACGCTTGGACATAGGTCATTTGCACCTTGTTGGGCGTCTGGCATCTGCGCCGCGCCATCAGCACCTGCCTTTTGCCCACGAAGGGCCACTGACAGATGCTGTAAAAATTCTCGAATTCCAGATACGCCAACGCGGGAGCAAGCCCCCGCGCGGCGACATCCTACCAGCTCACCACCAAACGGCGATGAACTGGCCGACAACATGCAACGATTACTTCTTGTCGTCGCCTTTCACTTCTTCGAACTCGGCGTCAACCACGTCATCGTGCTTGGCTTCCGGCTCGGCCTGCTGCGCGCCACCCTGAGGCTGTTCAGCCGACTGCTCGGCGTACATCTTCTGGGCAACCGGGGCAGAGACCTTGGACAGCTCTTCGACCTTGGCATCGATTGCGGCCTTGTCGTCGCCTTTGACAGCGGCTTCCAGGGCAACAACAGCGGCCTCGATGGCGGTTTTCTCGTCAGCGGTAACCTTGTCACCTGCATCAGCGACCATCTTGCGAGTCGAGTGCACCAGCGCGTCACCCTGGTTACGGGCAGCGGCCAGCTCTTCGAACTTGCGGTCTTCCTCGGCGTTGGCCTCGGCGTCACGCACCATTTTCTCGATTTCTTCGTCGGACAGGCCGGAGTTGGCCTTGATCACGATCGATTGGGTCTTGCCGGTAGCCTTGTCTTTCGCGCCGACGTGCAGGATGCCGTTGGCATCGATGTCGAAGGTGACTTCGATCTGCGGAACACCACGCGGTGCAGGCGGGATGTCAGCCAGGTCGAACTTGCCCAGCGATTTGTTGCTGGCAGCCTGCTTACGCTCACCCTGCAGTACGTGAATGGTCACGGCACCCTGGTTGTCGTCGGCTGTCGAGAACACCTGCGACTTCTTGGTCGGGATGGTGGTGTTCTTCTCGATCAGCGGAGTCATCACGCCGCCCATGGTTTCGATACCCAGGGTCAGTGGGCTGACGTCCAGCAGCAGTACGTCTTTCACGTCACCGGCCAGTACCGCACCCTGGATGGCAGCACCCATGGCAACAGCTTCGTCCGGGTTGACGTCTTTACGGGCTTCTTTGCCGAAGAACGCCTTGACCTTCTCCTGAACCAGCGGCATGCGGGTCTGGCCACCGACCAGAATCACGTCGTCGATCTTGCTGGCATCGATACCGGCGTCTTTCAGGGCGATGCGGCAAGGCTCGATGGTGCGCTCGACCAGATCACCTACCAGCGACTCCAGCTTGGCGCGGGAGATTTTCACGTTCAGGTGCTTAGGACCGGTTGCATCTGCAGTGATGTACGGCAGGTTGACGTCGGTCTGCAGGCTCGAAGACAGCTCGATCTTGGCTTTTTCTGCGGCTTCTTTCAGGCGCTGCATGGCCAGAGGGTCACCCTTCAGGTTCATGCCGGACTCTTTCTTGAACTCCTCGACCAGGTAGTCGATCAGCAGCATGTCGAAGTCTTCGCCACCCAGGAAGGTGTCGCCGTTGGTAGCCAGTACTTCAAACTGGTGCTCACCGTCGACTTCGGCGATTTCGATGACCGAAACGTCGAAGGTACCGCCACCCAGGTCATAAACGATGACAGTGTGGTCGCCCTTGGCCTTGTCCATACCGTAAGCCAGTGCAGCGGCGGTTGGTTCGTTGATGATGCGTTTTACGTCCAGGCCCGCGATGCGGCCGGCGTCTTTGGTCGCCTGACGCTGGCTGTCGTTGAAGTAGGCCGGTACGGTGATGACCGCTTCGGTCACTGGCTCGCCGAGGTAGTCTTCGGCGGTTTTCTTCATCTTTTTCAGCACTTCGGCGCTGATTTGCGGCGGTGCCATTTTCTGGCCGTTGACTTCAACCCAGGCGTCACCGTTGTCGGCCTTGGCGATTTTGTACGGAACCAGCTCGATGTCTTTCTGCACGACGTTCTCTTCGAAGCGGCGGCCAATCAGGCGCTTCACTGCGAACAGGGTGTTGTGCGGGTTGGTCACAGCCTGGCGCTTGGCCGACTGGCCGACCAGGATTTCGCCATCGTTGGCGTAGGCCACGATCGAAGGGGTAGTACGCGCACCTTCGGCGTTTTCGATGACCTTGACGTTACCGTTTTCCAGAATGGAGACACACGAGTTGGTGGTCCCCAGGTCGATACCGATGATTTTGCCCATGTTAATTCTCCCGAAACTTGAATTTGATGGCAGCGGCCACTTTGGCCAACTGCGCTAATACTTGAAGGCTTGACACCTAGATGGGGTTACCCCGAAGGATTTCAAGCCTTTTCATTGATCGAGGGTTGCGCTGCGCTCGGCGCCTTGCTGACCACCACCATGGCGGGGCGCAGCAGGCGGCCGTTCAGCAGGTAACCCTTCTGGAACACATTCAGCACGCTGTTCGGCTCAACTTCGCCATTTTCCTGCATGGCCATGGCCTGGTGATGCTCAGGATTGAACGGCTGGCCGTGCGGGTCGACGACTTCAAGGTTGTAGCGCTTGAGGGTGTCCTGGAACATCTTCAGGGTCAGCTCGACGCCTTCGCGGATCTGCTTGACGTTTTCATCGTCGGCACTGGAGTGGGCCAGGGCCAGTTCCAGGCTGTCGAGCACCGGCAGCAGGTCGCCAGAGAACTTCTCCAGGGCGAACTTGTGGGCTTTTTCCACATCCTGCTCTGCGCGGCGGCGGGCATTCTGCACGTCGGCAACGGCACGCAGTGCCTGGTCCTTGGCGACGGCGAGCTGCTCCTCGAGTTCCAGAACACGGGCGTCAGCAGCGTTGCCTGCACCGGTTTCATCAACGTTAAGGTCTTTTTCGTTCAGCTGTTCGTCAGCCATGGGGTCTCTCCTGCGCAATTTTGTGGACTGCGAGCCAGGCTCGCCTTGGATGACGGCTATATGGGGCCGGAAAAACCAGCTTCAAGGGGCAAGGTGGTTTTCCCCGCCGCAACAGAATCTGCCGAGGGGCATTGGCAGGCCTGAAAAAAGTACTGTATAAATAACCAGACCTGACTTCCGGGAGCCGCCCCATGCTGGTGCACCTGTCCATTCACAACTACGCCATCGTCGAGCACCTCGACCTCGAAATCGCCCGCGGCATGTCCGTGATCACCGGCGAGACCGGTGCCGGCAAATCGATCATGCTCGACGCCCTCGGCCTGGCCCTGGGCGACCGGGCCGACAGTGGCGTGGTGCGCCCCGGTACCGACAAGGCAGACATCCTTGCCACCTTCGACCTGGTGGACATCCCCGAGGCCCACACCTGGCTGGCCGAACGCGACCTGGACAACGACGGCCCGTGCATCCTGCGCCGGGTGATCACCGCCGAAGGCCGCAGCCGTGGCTACATCAATGGCACACCCTGCCCGCTTGGCGACCTTAAAGCGCTGGGTGAGCTGCTGATCGACATCCACAGCCAGCACGAACACCAGTCGCTGCTCAAGACCGACACCCACCGCCGCCTGCTCGACGAGTACGCCGGCGCTGTCGAACTGGCCCGCCAGGTGCACCTGGCCGCCAAGCGCTGGAACCAGACCCGCCTGGAGCGAGAGCGGCTGTCCAATTCCGGTGACGAGCAGCGCGCCCGCCATCAGTTGCTCAGCTACCAGCTGGAAGAGCTGGACAACCTCGGCCTGGGCGAGCACGAACTGGAGCAACTGGAGCAGGAACACAAGAACCTGACCAGCGCCGAAGCCCTGTTCGGCATCTGCCGCCAGGTGATCGACCAGTGCAGCGAGAGCGATTCGGGCAACGTGCTCAGCGCCCTCACCTCCAGCCTCAACCGCCTGGGCGCTGCCACCCACTCGCCCAAGGCCCTGGGCGAAGCGGCCAACCTGATCGCCAGTGCGCAGATCCAGGTAGAAGAAGCCGTGGGCGAGCTCAACCGCTTCCTCGACAACTTCGATGCCGACCCCATGCGCCTGCAGGCTCTGGAAGAACGCCTCGACACCATTTATACGCTGGCGCGTAAACACCGCGTGCACCCCACCGAACTGCCACACTTGCAGCAACAGTTGATGGAAGAGATCGAAGGCCTGAATGCCAGCGACGAGTCGATCGAGCGGCTTGGCGAAGAACTGGCCGCCTTCGCACATCACTATAAAGAGCGGGCCCACGAGCTCAGCGCCCTGCGCCAGCAAGCCGCCCAGCAACTGGCAGGCGCCGTCGAGCAGGAAATCCAGCGCCTGGGCATGCCTGGGGGGCGCTTCTGCATCGAGCTGACGCCCACCGAAGGGGCAGACCTGTCACCGCATGGCCTGGAGCAGATCGAACTGCTGGTCAGCGCCAACCCCGGCCAACCGCTGAAGGGCCTGGCGAAGGTAGCGTCGGGTGGCGAGCTTTCGCGTATCAGCCTGGCGATCCAGGTGATTACCGCGCAGACATCGCGCATTCCTACACTGGTGTTCGACGAAGTCGACGTAGGCATCGGCGGCCCAACCGCCGAAATTGTCGGCCAGCTGTTACGCCGCCTGGGCGAGCGCGGCCAGGTGCTGACCGTTACTCACCTGCCACAGGTAGCGGCACAAGGGCATCAGCACCTGTTCGTGCACAAGGTGCGCAACAGCGATACCACCCACACCGCCGTGGCCAGCCTGGGCAAGCGTGAGCGGGTCGAAGAAGTGGCGCGGATGCTCGGCGGCATCGACCTGACCAAAGAATCGCTGGCGCATGCGCGCAAGATGGTCGTAAGCGGCAAGGCCTGACCCCCAGTTTTTCAGGCCCATTCGCGGGCACGCCCGCTCCCACAGGTATTGCACAGGCTTCAGGTTCGGTGATTATCCTGTGGGAGCGGGCGTGCCCGCGAAGAGGCCAGCCCAGACAACACACCTCTCAGCCCCCAGAAAGCACAAAGGCGACCCGAAGGTCGCCTTTGCGGTTCATAACGAAAAAATCGTTACTTCTTCTTACGCACGTACAGGACCAGATTATGGTCAACCAGGTCGAAACCGTGCTCCTCCACAATTTCGCGCTGACGCTTCTCGATTACGGCATCAGTGAACTCGATGACTTCGCTGGTATCCACGTTCACCATATGATCGTGGTGACCACCATCGGCCAGCTCGAACACTGCGTGGCCGCCGTCGAAGTTGTGCCGAACCACCAGGCCCGCCGCTTCGAACTGGGTCAGTACGCGATAGACGGTGGCCAGGCCTACGTCCTCGCCTGCTTCCATCAGCGCCTTGTAAACATCTTCGGCGCTCATGTGACGCTGCTCGGTAGAATCGAGCATCTGAAGGATCTTGACTCGAGGCAGGGTTACCTTGAGACCGGCTTTGCGCAATTCGCTATTTTCAACCATGGTCAGCTTTCTCGCCGATGCTGCTTCGCAGCTTCTCTTAATACGGGTATGATCGGGGTTTACGTTGTCCAGCCAAGATAGTGGAAGTCGCCCACCGATGCAAAACACCAAGCTCTTGCTAAACAGCCTCGCCCTCGCGGGACTGCTCGCACTCGCCGGTTGCTCGTTTCCCGGGGTTTACAAAATCGACATCCAGCAGGGCAATGTCGTCACGCAGGACATGATAGACCAATTACGCCCGGGAATGACCCGACGGCAAGTAAGGTTTATCATGGGCAACCCGCTCATTCAGGATACTTTCAACACCAATCGTTGGGATTACCTGTACAGCCTGCAGCCTGGTGGCGGTAAACGCCAGCAAGAGCGCATGAGCATTTTCTTCAATGAAAGCGACCAGCTGGTGAACCTGTCTGGCGACTTCATGCCGGGCGTCAGCAAGGATCAGGAGATCCTCGGTGGCAGCGGCGACACGTCGGTCAGCCCGGCCACCCAGCCCGGCCAAACCGAGCAGCCAGCTGCGCAACCTGAAGAAAAACCGGCCAAGCCTGGTTCGACCGAAGAGTCCATCCAGCGCGAAATCGACACCATCGAGACCACACCGGTCCCGACCCCGGCACCGCTGGAAACCCGCTAAGCGGGAACAGCAGCCACAAAAAAGCCCGGACCTGGTCCGGGCTTTTTGTTGCCACCTGCCCAATCAGCCATTCAGTTGCTTGGCGCGCTGGCAGAACGCATCGACCAGGGTATTAGCCGCCTGATTGAACAGCGGGCCCAAGGTGGCACGCACAATCGACCCCGCATAGTCGAAGGACAGGTCCAGGCTGATCTTGCAGGCCTTCTCACCCAATGGCTTGAATACCCACAGCCCATGCAGCTGGGTGAATGGCCCTTCTTCCAGGTTCATTTCGATGGACTGCCCCGGCACCAGCACGTTACGCGTGACGAAGTACTGGCTCATGCCACCCTTGGCCACCTCAAGCTTGGCATGCATATGCGTGTCGCTGGCATCGATCACCGTCGAGGCCGAGCACCACGGCAGAAACTCTGGGTAGCGGGCCACATCGTTGACCAGATCGTAGAGCGCCTGGGCGGGGTATGGCAGCAGGGCGGAGCGTTGAATATGGGTAGTCATCCAGGCGTCACTTCCAAGGCTGGGTGGCGGCGCTTCGCAGCGTGCCGAAAACAGGTTCTGTCACCAAGACAGGCCCGTATTGTCCGGTATTCATTGCAGTGGCTCAAGCACACCGAAATCCCATAGCGGACGACGCACGGACTTGCCTATAATGCCGCCCCTATGGCTAAGCAAAAAAAACATCCGACCGGGACCATCGCGCAGAACAAGAAAGCGCGACACGATTACTTCATCGAACACAAGTTCGAAGCCGGGCTGGTCCTGTCCGGCTGGGAAGTAAAAAGCCTGCGCGCCGGCAAGGCACACCTCGTTGACAGCTACGTGCTGCTCAAGGACGGTGAAGCCTGGCTGTTCGGCAGCCACATCACCCCGCTGACCACCGCCAGCACCCACGTCATCGCCGACCCTATCCGCACGCGCAAGCTGCTGCTGAACAAGCGCGAGCTTGAGCGACTGGAAGCGGCCGTGGCGCAAAAGGGCTACACCTGCGTTGCCCTGGCGCTGTACTGGAGCAAGCACCTGATCAAGTGCGAAATCGCACTGGGCAAGGGCAAGAAGGAATTCGACAAGCGCGACACCGTGCGCGAACGCGATTCCAACCGCGAGCTGCAGCGGGTTGTGCGGAACAAGGGCAAAGAAGACTAAAACTCTTCAGCCTGTTCCGGCCTCTTCGCGGGCACGCCCGCTCCCACAGGGACCGCACCGACTTCGAAAGCGATGCATAACCTGTGGGAGCGGGCGCGCCCGCGAAGAAGCCAACACAGCTCTCAGCGCCCGCTGCGCCGCTCAGCACGCGCCACCCGCTGCGCTTCCTCATGCGCCTCTTCCAGCACCTCCTGCACATACAGAATGTGCCGGCTGGACACTTCCCGCGCATCCTCAGCCCTACCCTCGACAATCGCCAGGTAAAGCTCCCGGTGCTGGCCAATCAGCATGTCCCGGGTTTCAGTGCGCTGCTGGTACATGCCACCGATATTGGTCACCACGTTACGCTTCAAAAGGTCGAACAGCCCCCGGATCGTATGCAGCAACACCGCATTGTGGCTGGCCTCGGCGATCGCCAGATGGAAGCGCGCATCGGCGGCGCCCTCTTCTGCCCGCGTTACTTCATCGACCCGGGTGTAGCAATCCTGCAACGTATCGAACGCTGCCTTCAGGCGAATACGGTCGGGCTCGGTGGCTCGCTGGGCAGCGTAATAGGCACACGAAGCCTCCAGGGTATGGCGGAACTCAAGCAGGTCGCGCTGCGCCTCGGCACTGTGCTCAAGCAACTGCAGCAGCGGGTCGCTGAAGGTGGAGCCCAGTGATTCGGCAACAAAATTGCCCCCGCCCTGGCGGCTGACCAGCAGCCCTTTGGCCACCAGTTTCTGGATCGCCTCACGCAGTGACGGGCGAGACACGCCGAACTGCTCGGCGAGGGCGCGTTCGGCCGGCAGCCGCTGCCCCGAGGTCAGCGTACCTTCCAGAATCATCCCTTCCAACCGATCGACGATGTCGTCGGACAGGCGCCGTTGGCGGACCTGATCAAAAACCATCACATGCTCTCCACAAACCCCCGGCGAATTTCAGGGGCGCCTATTCTCGCCGATCCAGGCCTTGCAAACACCCATCAAGCCACGAATTTCCCAGCGCACCAGGCGCCCGCTCATCGGCACACGACCAAAGTTTTGCACAGGACAAATTGACACACCCACAACAGCGCTTTTAACCTAGCGACCAGCCATTGTAAATTGGTCTTACCAATTATCCAATGCCAGTGCTGACCAACAACAATTAGGGGCCACCCCATATGCAAACCTGGCAACAACTCTATAGCCCGCTTGGTAGTCTTGGCCTGTCCGCACTGGCGGCGGTCATTCCTATCGTGTTCTTCTTCCTTGCCCTCGCCGTGTTCCGCCTGAAAGGCCACGTGGCGGGCAGCATCACCCTCGCGCTGTCGATCCTGGTGGCGATCTTCGCCTTCCAGATGCCTGTCGACATGGCCTTCGCCGCCGCGGGTTATGGTTTCCTCTATGGCCTCTGGCCAATTGCCTGGATCATCGTTGCCGCGGTGTTCCTGTACAAACTCACGGTCAAGAGTGGCCAGTTCGAGGTGATCCGCAGCTCGGTGCTGTCGATTACCGACGACCAGCGCCTGCAAGTGCTGCTGATCGGCTTCTGCTTCGGTGCCTTCCTGGAAGGCGCAGCGGGCTTCGGCGCCCCCGTGGCAATCACTGCCGCGCTGCTGGTGGGCCTGGGCTTCAACCCGCTGTACGCGGCAGGCCTGTGCCTGATCGCCAACACCGCACCTGTGGCCTTCGGCGCCCTGGGCATCCCGATCATTGTGGCCGGCCAGGTCACCGGTATCGACGCCTTCCACATCGGCGCCATGACCGGTCGCCAGCTGCCGCTGCTGTCGCTGTTCGTGCCGTTCTGGCTGGTGTTCATGATGGACGGCCTGCGCGGCGTGAAAGAAACCTGGCCTGCCGCCCTGGTGGCCGGCCTGAGCTTCGCCGTTACCCAGTACTTCACTTCGAACTTCATCGGCCCGGAACTGCCCGACATCACCTCGGCGCTGGCAAGCCTGATCTGCCTGACCCTGTTCCTGAAAGTCTGGCAGCCCAAGCGCACCTTCACCGAGGCCAAAGGCAGCGTCGGCGCAGCCGTTGTGCAGCCTAGCGGCAGCCAGCCAACCCCTTACAGCTTTGGCGAAATCTTCAAGGCCTGGTCGCCGTTCCTGATCCTCACCGTACTGGTCACCATCTGGACCCTGAAGCCGTTCAAGGCAGCGTTCGCCCCGGGCGGCGCGATGTACAACTTCGTGTTCAACTTCGCCATCCCGCACCTTGACCAGCTGGTGATCAAGACCGCACCGATCGTTGCCGCGCCAACCGCCATGCCAGCGGTGTTCAAGCTCGACCCGATCTCCGCCACCGGCACCGCGATCTTCCTCTCGGCGCTGATCTCCATGGCGGTGCTGAAGATCAACTTCAAAACTGGTCTGACCACTTTCAAAGAGACCTTCTGGGAGCTGCGCTGGCCGATCCTGTCGATCGGCATGGTGCTGGCCTTCGCCTTCGTCACCAACTACTCGGGCATGTCCTCGACCATGGCCCTGGTACTGGCCGGCACTGGCGCTGCGTTCCCGTTCTTCTCGCCGTTCCTTGGCTGGCTGGGCGTGTTCCTGACCGGTTCCGACACCTCGTCGAACGCCCTGTTCAGCTCGCTGCAGGCCACCACCGCGCACCAGATCGGGGTCAGCGATACCCTGCTGGTAGCGGCCAACACCAGTGGCGGCGTGACCGGCAAGATGATATCGCCGCAGTCGATCGCCGTGGCCTGCGCCGCCACCGGCCTGGTGGGCAAGGAATCCGACCTGTTCCGCTTCACCGTCAAGCACAGCCTGTTCTTCGCCACCATCGTCGGCCTGATCACCCTGATCCAGGCTTACTGGCTGACCGGCATGCTGGTTCATCACTAAAGTGAAAGGGGCCGGGCGCCATCACGCGCCCGGCAATCCCCACAAGCAACGCTGCGAGAATCCATGATCATTTCTGCCTCTACCGACTATCGCGCCGCGGCCCAACGCAAGCTGCCCCCGTTCCTGTTCCACTACGCCGATGGCGGCGCCTACGCCGAGCACACCCTGCGCCACAACGTGTCGGACCTGGCCGGCATTGCCCTGCGCCAGCGGGTGTTGAACAACATGTCCGAGCTCAGCCTTGAGACCAAACTGTTCGACGAAACCCTGAGCATGCCGGTGGCCCTGGCCCCGGTCGGCCTCACCGGCATGTACGCCCGCCGTGGCGAAGTGCAGGCGGCCCGTGCAGCAGCGGCCCACGGCATCCCGTTCACCATGTCTACCGTGTCGGTGTGCCCGATCGAAGAAGTGGCCCCGGCGATCAACCGGCCAATGTGGTTCCAGCTGTACGTGCTCAAGGACCGCGGTTTCATGCGCAACGCCCTTGAGCGGGCCAGGGCCGCCGGGGTCAAAACCCTGGTGTTCACCGTCGACATGCCCGTACCCGGCGCCCGCTACCGCGATGCCCACTCGGGCATGAGCGGCGCGAACGGCCCGCTGCGCCGCGTGCTGCAAGCCATGACCCACCCTCAATGGGCTTGGGATGTGGGTGTGATGGGCCGCCCGCACGACCTGGGCAACATTTCCAGGTACCGCGGCAACCCCACGGGCCTGGCCGACTACATCGGCTGGCTGGGGAACAACTTCGACCCGTCCATCTCGTGGAAAGACTTGGAGTGGATCCGCGAATTCTGGGACGGCCCGATGATCATCAAGGGCATTCTCGACGCCGATGACGCACGCGATGCGGTCAAGTTCGGTGCCGACGGTATCGTGGTGTCCAACCACGGCGGTCGCCAGCTCGATGGCGTGCTGTCCAGCGCCCGCGCCCTGCCGGCGATTGCCGATGCGGTCAAAGGTGATATCAAGATTCTCGCCGACTCCGGCATCCGCAGCGGCCTCGACGTGGTGCGCATGATCGCCATGGGCGCCGACACCGTGCTGATCGGCCGCGCCTTCCTGTGGGCCCTGGCCGTGCACGGCGAGGCCGGGGTTAAAAACCTGCTCGAACTGTTCGAGAAGGAAATGCGCGTGGCCATGGTGCTGACTGGTGCCAAGTCGATCAGCGAGATCACCCGCGACTCGCTGGTACGCGAACTGGGCGCCTGACCGCCTGCCAGAAACACCGCCTGATTGACCCGGGGCATGTGGCGCACAGACGCCACAGCTCCGCGAGGAGACTGCATGAGCCTGCCCGCCGCGTTCCTGCGTGATGCCGAGCGCCTGATACCCGCCGAACGCCGCTTCGACGACCCCACGTCCACCCTGGCATTCGGTACCGACGCCAGCTTCTACCGACTGATCCCCAAGCTGGTGGTGCGCGTCGAGTCCGAGGACGAAGTGGTCGGCCTGATCAAACTGGCCCAGCGCGAGCGGGTGCCGGTTACCTTCCGCGCTGCGGGTACCAGCCTGTCCGGCCAGGCCATCAGCGACTCGGTACTGATTGTACTGGGTGATAACTGGAATGGTCGCGAAATCCGTGGCCAAGGCGAGCAGATCCGCCTGCAGCCCGGCGTCATCGGCGCCCAGGCCAATGCCTGGCTGGCGCCTTTCGGGCGCAAGATCGGCCCAGATCCGGCCTCGATCAACGCCTGTAAAATCGGCGGCATCGTCGCCAACAACGCCAGCGGCATGTGCTGCGGCACCGCGCAGAACACCTACCACACCCTGGCGGGCCTGCGCCTGGTGCTGGCCGACGGCACCCGCCTGGACAGCGAAGACCCGGCCAGCGTCGCCGCCTTTGAAAACAGCCACGCCGAGCTACTGGATTCGCTGGCCCGCCTGGCCCGCGAGACCCGCGCCAACACCGCGCTGGCCGAGCGCATCCGGCACAAGTACCGGCTGAAGAACACCACCGGCCTGTCGCTGAACGCACTGGTGGACTACGACCAGCCGCTGGACATCCTGCAGCACCTGCTGGTCGGCTCCGAAGGCACCCTGGGCTTCATCAGCGCTGTCACCTACAACACCGTGCCCGATCACCCGCACAAGGCCAGCGCCCTGCTGGTGTTCCCCAGCGTCGAAAGCTGCTGCCGCGCAGTGCCCGTGCTCAAGCAACAGCCGGTTTCGGCCGTGGAACTGCTCGATCGCCGCAGCCTGCGTTCAGTACAAAACATGCCTGGCATGCCGCTGTGGGTAAAAGGCCTGTCGGACAACGCCTGCGCCCTGCTGATCGAGTCCCGCGCCGCCAGCCAGAGCCTGCTGCACGAGCAACTGCACCAGGTAATGGCCTCGATCGCCGACTTCCCGCTGGAACAGCAAGTGGACTTCAGCGAAGACCCGGCCGTGTACAACCAGCTGTGGAAAATCCGCAAGGACACCTTCCCCGCCGTCGGCGCCGTGCGCCAGACCGGCACCACGGTGATCATCGAAGACGTGACCTTCCCCGTCGAGCAACTGGCCGAAGGCGTCAACCGCCTGATCCTGCTGTTCGACAAGCACCGTTACGACGAAGCGATCATTTTCGGCCACGCGCTGGAAGGCAACCTGCACTTCGTCTTCACCCAAGGCTTCAACAGCGCCGAGGAAGTCGCCCGTTACCAGGCCTTCATGGACGACGTGGCACAACTGGTGGCGGTGGAGTTTGGTGGCTCGCTGAAGGCCGAGCACGGCACCGGGCGCAACATGGCGCCGTTCGTGGAGCTGGAATGGGGCCATGATGCCTACCAGCTGATGTGGAAGCTCAAGCGCCTGCTCGACCCCAACGGCATCCTCAACCCCGACGTGGTGCTGAGCGAAGACCCTGACATCCACCTGAAAAACCTCAAGCCGCTGCCGGCCGCCGACGAAATCGTCGACAAGTGCATCGAATGCGGCTTCTGCGAACCGGTGTGCCCGTCCAAGGGACTTACCCTCAGCCCGCGCCAGCGCATCGTCATGTGGCGTGACATCCAGGCCAAGCAACGCGCCGGCATCGACACCCGCGAATTACGCCGCACCTACCAGTACCAAGGCCTCGACACCTGCGCCGCCACCGGCCTGTGCGCCCAGCGCTGCCCAGTCGGCATCAACACTGGCGAACTGGTGAAAAAGCTGCGCAGCCAGGCCGCCGACCACTACAAGAGCGCCGACTGGCTGGCCGAGCACTTCCCCACCGTATTGGGGGGCGCACGCCTTACCCTCACTGCCGCCAACACGGCACGCAAGCTGCTCGGCGCCCCGCGCCTGGGCCGCTTGAGCGCCTCGCTGAGCAAAGCCAGCAAAGGCCGCCTGCCGCAGTGGACACCGGCCATGCCACAGCCCCTGCGCCCGATCAGCTTCGGCCCGACCAGCAACGACGCCCGGCCCCGGGTGGTGTACCTGGCTGCCTGCGTCTCCCGCGTGATGGGCCCGGCTTACTCCGACCGCGAACAAAGCTCGCTGCTGGACAAAACCCGCGGCCTGCTGGAAAAGGCCGGCTACCAGGTGGTGTTCCCCGACAACGCCGACAGCCTGTGCTGCGGCCAGCCCTTCGCCTCCAAGGGTTACCCCGAACAGGCCGAGCACAAGCGCCAGGAGCTGATCAACGCCCTGCTGCACGCCAGCCGCGGCGGCCTTGACCCGATCTACTGCGACACCAGCCCCTGCACCCTGCGCCTGGTGCAAGACCTGGGCGACACCCGGCTGGACCTGTACGACCCGGTGCGTTTTATCCGCACCCACCTGCTCGACCGCCTGGAGTTCACCCCCCAGGACGAGCCAGTAGCCGTGCACGTGACCTGCAGCACCCAGCACCTTGGCGAAAGCCAGGCGCTGATCGACCTGGCGCGGCGTTGCAGTAAAAATGTGGTAATCCCTGAAGGCATTCATTGCTGCGGGTTTGCCGGTGACAAAGGCTTCACCACCCCTGAGCTGAATGCTCACTCGCTGCGCAGCCTGAAGGATGCGGTGCAGTATTGCAGCGAAGGTATTTCTACTAGCCGCACCTGTGAGATTGGCTTGTCGAGCCACAGCGGCATCGATTACCACGGGCTGGTCTACCTGGTGGACCGCGTTACCCGGCCGCGGAGTATTTAGGCCGGAGGGGTTCGCCGCTAGGTTTGCGGCGCCTATGAGATCGAGCGCCGCGCGGGCGGCGCTCGATCTCACAAGCGAAGAAAGTGGCATGGCGAACACCCGCGAACACCGGCAAAGCAGGTGCCACCTTCACCCCACCACCATCCCGATTGAACCCCCGCCATTCCCCCACAGTCCACCTTACAGGCCCACCTTCCAGAGGCCTCAGAGGAGACACCCATGAAAGGTACCGCGCTTTCGGCCCTGTTCGCGGCCGCAACCCTGCTGGCGTCACCGGTGTTTGCCGCCGACGACCTCTGCGCAATGAACCTGCAAAAAATCGACGACAGCATGGCCACCGCCGGCGCCACCTCCGAGGGCCTGGACAAAGCCGTCACCGAGCACGTCGACAAAGCCAAGGCCGCCCAGGCCTCAGGCGACACCAAGGAATGCATCGCCATCACCAGCAAAGTGCTGGAGCGCCTGGAAAAAACCGAGAAAGGCAGCGGTACCGGCAGCGGCGGCGCGTGAGCCTGACAGCGGGCGACAAGACCGGCTGTCGACGTCGCCCGCGCAATGGCGTATACTCCACCCCACGTGCCGTAAGGTGCGTTAGCGTAACGCTAGTGTGGGGCCGATTAGGATTCGACGCCGGTAGCGAAACTCTAGGTGCATGCCGAGTTGGTAACAGAACTCGTAAATCCACTGTTGCAACTTTTATAGTTGCCAATGACGAAAACTACGGCGCGGAGTTCAAGCTGGCTGCGTAAGCGGCCCTCTTGACCCGTTGCTTCTGGTAGCTTCGGCTCCAGCAATCATTAGGGGATGCCTGTAAACCCGAACTGATTGTCATACAGAACAGGATCGTCGCGTAGCACGTTGTGGGCGAAGTGACTAAAACTTACACAAATCATCCAAAGCACCCTGCCCGTCGGGCGGCTGCGGATTAAATCAATAGACACGGCTACGCATGTAGTACCGACAGCGGAGTACTGGCGGACGGGGGTTCAAATCCCCCCGGCTCCACCAAATCCTAGAAAGAAGACGCCCTCGGGCGTCTTTTTTTGTGCCTGGATTTTGCGATCTGCGGGTCAAAAAGTCGGATTTAACCCCTTCCTTGTAGGGCGTTTCCCAAAGATACTCCCAGCGCCTGTTTTCCGTTGCGGTCATTTTTTCAGGGTTTTAGTCTCGGTGGGTCGTTGCACATCAACGACCGGCTTTGACAGGCCGCAACGATACACAGCGCGCTCAACCGTTCATGGCGGTTGTGCATGGGGCACGCTCGCGTGCGCCGGTTTCTGTGTTCGCCGGTCTGTCAACCCATGCACAGCTGCCACCTTTCCGTTTGACAGCGGGTTGGCGGTGGCCCCTATCGAGAACACAGCACAATGCTAAAGATTGTTCCTGACCCGCCTCACCTCCATTCCCTGGAAGACACGATCATGCTGGCCTCGGACTACGCACTCTGCGCAGAAGCCGTAGCCCAGCAGGCGATGCTGATGCAGCCAAGGTCGCCCGCTTCGTTGTTGATCATGGCGTCAATGCACGAGCTTGAAACCCTGCGGCGATTACTCGAATCAGCGCTTGCGCAAATACAGGCCCCAGCGGGCCCGCAACCGATGCACTGATTCGTATATCGAGCAGAAACCTTGTGGGAGCTCAGCTTGCCGGCGATAGGGCCAGCCCAGGCAACCACAAGACCAGGGAGATTGAACAATGACCACCGAAGACACGAACTGCACAGTCGGTAAAACCATCTTCTTTCAGGGCGAAGACCAGACGCACCCACTGTTACGCATCGAAGCTGGCATCCCTTGCCAGAGCGCCCGCGAGCAGGCTTCTGAGCTGATGGGCTATGCGCGTGACCTGACCATTGACGGCCTGATGGAAGACAAACCCAAGCTGATCTGGGCAGCGCATTACCTGTGCGCCTTGGGCAAGGCACTGCTTGATGATGCCGAACTAGGGATGATGCGCTGAAGGCTCAATTTGGCTGGCACCTGTGGGAGCGGGCGTGCCCGCGAAGCAGGCAGCACGGTAGATGGCACCGGCTACGCCGGTGTTCGCGGGCACGCCCGCTCCCACAGGGACCCTGCTAAATCAGTAAGTTATGCGCAGTTCCATGAGAGCGGCTTTAGCCGCGAACACGGGCGAAGCCCGTGCCATCCGCCACCGCCTTACCAGCTATAACTCACCTTGGCCGTAACCTCACGCCCCGGGTTGTAATAGTTCGCCGTCCCCGATCCCACCACATGTTGCTCGTCAAACAGGTTGCTGACATTCAGCGCAAGGTCAGTCCCCTTGGCAATCTTGTAATTCAAAGCCGCGTCAAAAATCGTGGTGCCGTCGCTTTTCTTGGTATTGGCCGCATCCATGTAGTACCCACCCACATAGCGTGCACCCAGGCCAACGCTCACGTCAGTGTCGGGAATGTCGTAGTAGCTCCACAGCGAGGCAGTATGCTTCGGCGCGACGGTGAATTCCTTGCCCTTGAGCGAAGAACCGTCATACAGCGTGCCCCGCAGCACCTCGGTCTCCATGTAGGAATACGCACCGATCAGGCTAAGGTTTTGCGTGATTTGCGCTTTGCCTTCCAGGTCCAGGCCGCGTGCGCGTGACTCGCCAACGGTTTGCTGCTCGATGATGCCGCTGGGCAGCACCACTGCGATGGTGACGTTTTCCTGGGTCAGGTCATAAACGGCAGCGGAGAACAGTGCGTCCATGCCCACAGGCGAGTACTTCACGCCCACTTCGTATTGGCGGCCGGTCTGCGGGGTGACGCCAACCTGGGGCGGCGAAACCGATTCGACCATGCTCACGTAGGTGGAAACTTCATCGTTGACGATGTAGGTCAGTGCGCCGCGGTAGGACGTTTCGGAGAAGTTGTCGCTTTGCTTGCTTACCCCACCCACATATTCCGTGCTGGACAGGTCCATGGAGTCATTGCGTACCCCCGCCGTGGCGATCAGGCGGTCGTAGAACGACAGATTCTGCTGCAGGAACACCGCCTTGGTCGTCGCATCGTTTTTCTCGCGGGTATAAGGCGTAACGCCACCCGCCACGCCGGTAAACACCGGATTGGCGATGTCGATGGATGAGGCCAGGCTGTATACCGAACTTTGCTTGGTCGTCGAATCAAGGTACTCCACACCTACCAAGGTGCTGCTGTCGATGTGCTCGAACTGGGCATCGTACTGCAGCATCAGGTTGCCATTGAGTTGGTCGGCATCGCTGTCGGTGCCAAACACATAGCGGGGGATGGTGGTGCCAACACGTGAGGCGCTGTCGCTCAGGTAAACATAGCCAAAATCATCGCTCAGCTCGCTGTAGCGCAGGTTGCTGCGCAGCACAAAGCCGTTGTCGAAGTCGTGGGTGATGTTGCCGCTGAGGCTGGTGCGCTCCACATCGTGGAAGTTGTAGCTGGGCTCACCAAAGAAATCGCTGCGGTCGTATTCCTTGTCCAGCGGGTAACCACCGCTGTTCGGCGAGCTGTTGGTCTTCAGGTAGTCCAGGATCACAGTGGCCGAGGTGAAGTCGGTAGGTGCCCAGGTCAGGCCGCCCATCACGAACCGGTTGTCGTCCTGAGAATGGTCGTACTCGCGGTCGCTGTTCTGCATCTTGGCAGTGAAGCGGCCGGCCAGGGTCTGTTCGTCGTTCAGGGCATCGCCGACGTCAATGCCGGTCTCGGCATGGTCATACGAGCCATAGGTCACGTAGCCTTGGCCGAACTTCTCGAAGCGCGGCTGCTTGGACACGAAGTTCACCGAGCCGCCAGGGTCTGCCGGGCCGAACAGGGTGGAGTTGGCGCCGCGCAGAATCTCGATGCGCTCGTAGGCATACGGGTCTTCACGCACGCCGCGCATCGAGCTCAAGGTCAAACCGTCACGATAGGTGGTGGCCTGGAAGCCGCGGATCTGAAAGTAATCGTTACGGTCGTCCGAGCCATAGAAGTCACTGACCACGCCCGGGGTGTACTGCAAGGCTTCTTCCGTGGTGCTGACACTGCGCTGTTCCATTTCCTTGCGGGTCACCACCGACACGGATGCAGGGGTGTTGCGGATGCTGGTCGCCACCTTGCCGCCGACCCAAAGTTCCTGGGCGACTACCGAGTTAAGGTCATCATCGGCACTGGCCTTGACCTTGGCATTGATGATCAGCGGCGCCAGGCGGTAGTCCTCGGTGGCGCCAATTTCCAGCGGGCCGGCCGGCTTTGGTTGGGGTTTCACCAGGTAAGCACCCGGGCCTTGCTGCTCCGCCTGAAGTTCGGTGCCCTGCAACAACGACGCGAGTGCAGCCGAGGTGCCCAGCGTACCCTGCACGCCCGCCGTATTGCGGTTGGCTACGCTCTGGGCGTCGAAGGACAGGCTGATACCCGCCTGGCGCGCAAACTGGTCCAGCGCCGGGGCCAGTGGGCCCCCAGGAATGTTCCATTGCTGGACCTGGTTGTTGTGCTCAGCCGTTGCAGCCTGCGCAAACGCAGGCAGCGCGCAGCTGCTGACAACCAGGCCCAGGAAAGCAGCGTGCACGGCACGGCTCAATGGATGGCGCTGTGAAACCGGGGTCAAACTCATTTTCTCGCTCCGTAGAGGGGGTCGGCGGGCTGGCCTGTACTCCGGCCTTCTCTACAAGCCGAACGAGAATGAAAAAACACCTCATTTATTTTCAGGGATTTTTTACGGGGCCAGGCTCATTGTGCGTTGGCACTGGCGCCATTCAATTGCAGGATGTGCTGCCTGATTGCATCACTTGCGGTTTCGAAGAACTCGCAGCAAAAGGCGTCGCCCTGCTCCTGCAAGGGTGAGTCTTGCAAAGCATCGGCTGCGGCCTCCGCCGCTACGCCACTGGCCGTCTCTGCGAGTTCGGAAATATTAAGCGCACGCTGGGCGGGGTCAGCCAACGGCTGCAGCTGATAGAAGGCGATGAAACAGGGGATGGCGTTTCTGTCGAAATTTTTCGTCAACCGGCTTTCCACTGCGGCCAAGCTCTCGTCAATCAGGCTGCGCTCGATACTGCACTTTTGCATATAAGCTTCAAGCGCGGTTAATGCAGTCCCCAGTAAATCTGCGAGGGTATAACCTGCCATCGGAGGCAACACGTTCGGGGTAAGTTCGAACGGCGTTCTTACGTAATCCGAGTATTCCTCACGCAGCAGTGCCGCCTGTTTCCCCATCAGCTCTTCGGGATTAACCAGCCTTTCATCATTCAGCCTGACGATATGATCATGTATGCCCCACGCCGCCTTGTCGGTGAACGCATCAACCAGATCATCGCCCGCGTTCATCAGCGGCGAGCCCTGCAAGGATTCGTACGCTGACTGCCCGGCAAAGCTGCCCAAATGCAGCGCCATGCTGCTGATATTGCGTGCGCGGGTATCGGCGTGCTCATACGGGGTCTGGTACCAGGTCGAAATCTGGTATTCGACGCCCATCCGTTGCAGATCAGCCCACAAGTGGGTGACCAGCGCGATGCTGGTTTCACGAATAAACCCAGGGTCGATTTTCAGCGACGTCAGGAAAGCTTCAACGGGCTCGTTGACAACTGCGAGCAGATCTTCGTGCGTATATCCGGGCATCGGCGGGAAGACGCCGTTTGGTAGCTCGATAGCTTGCGGGGATGCGCCATTGGGTGTGGTCTGATCGTGCACTAGAAACTCCATTTTCCGGGAATAGCATTAACTGCCACTAAAATGACATTACTGGTGAATGTCGTTTGAGTGTTCGCCGAAATACTATCCATCCTTGTAATCAACTGCAAAGAATGCCTCTACCATCAACACTTGCTTAGCCGCACTCGTAATTGCATTAAGCCATCTTTCGATGACTCATTCACGCTACTGCGCCGGGCGTTGGATAACGGTCTCCACCTGGATTGACGGGCGAGACAGCAATACGCCGACAACAATGGCGAACAGCAGCGCTGCAAAACCAGCGGTTTGCAAGACGGCGTCGAAACCACCGATGAACGCCTGGCGGGCCAATGGGGCTACCGCTTCACGCAGGCCAGGTTCGACCATGGCCAGTGCGGCATGCAGGTCACCGGCAGCAACCCGCGTGGCCATCGCGGCAACCTGCCCCGATTGCGCGGGCGCCACGTTGGCTAAGGCCTCATTCAGCAGTTGCCCACTGCGGGCGGCCAGCACGCCACCGAGCACACCGAAGGCCAGCACGATCGCGCCGAAGCGCGTGGTGGTGCTTAGGCCCGACGCCATGCCCGTGCGCTCACGGGGTACACAGGCCATGATGTTTTTCTGCGTGTCGCCATTAAGCAGCCCGGCGCCAGCGCCCAACACCAGGCTGGCCAGGGCGAATGAACCATAGCCGCCGAGACGCGTAGCCCAGGCACACAGCAAGTTGCCCGCCCCCACCAGCACCAGTCCCAGCGCAAACACCTGCGCCGGGCTCAAGCGGGTGGCCAGGCGCATGCCCAGGCGCGGCATCAGCAGCATGGCGATGGCGAACGGCAACATCCCTGCACCAGCGGCCAGGGCAGACAGTTGCAGGCCGTTCTGCAAGTACAGCGGCAGCAGGGTCATCATCACTTGGGCGCAGGCAGCGTAGGCGAACATGCCCAGCAAGGCGCCGACGAAACGCCCGCTGCGCATCAGCCGCAGGTCGATCATCGGCCGCACCTGGTTGCGCTCGACCATGACGAACAGGCCGAACAGGAAGACGCTGATCACCAGCCGCCCAAGGGTTTGCGCGCTGCCCCAGCCCACCTGGTTGGCATCGATCATTGCCCAGATCAGGTAGCCCAGGCTGCCGGCAAAGGTCAGGCTGCCCCATGGGTCTAGCCGGGCTGCGGCAGTGTCGCGGGATTCCTCGACACTGCGCATCACCATCACCGCAAGCAGCGCCACTAAAGGCAAATTGATGTAGAAAATCCAGCGCCAGCCCAAGGTGCTGGCGATCACCCCGCCCAGTAACGGCGCAAAGGTGATGGTCGCGCCCATGCAGGCACCCCAGAAAGCCCAGGCTCGCATACGTTCATGCGGCTCGTGGAAGCGGTTGCCGATTGCGGCCAGCGCCGAGGTCAGCAACAACGCAGCCCCCACACCTTTGGCTGCCCTGGCCAGGTCAAGGAATAGCAGGTTGGGCGCGGCACCACACGCCAACGAGGCCATGCCGAACAGCACCAGGCCAAGCAAAAGCACGCGCCGCCGGCCAAACCGGTCAGCCAGGCTTCCGGCCGGCAACAGGCAAGCTGCGAAGGCTAGCAGGTAGGCGCTGACCACCCACTCGATATCGGCGAACGAGCCCGACAGATCGCGGGCGATGCTGGGCAGGCTGACCGCGACGATGTTGGTGTCGAGGATGATCAGCGCGCAGACCAGGGAGGCAGTGAGCAAGGTGAAACGTGCAGAGGGGGCAGACATGGCAGGCTCCATAAGCAGGCTGGTCGCAGCCGCGCCAGCCTTGTAGTGTTGCCTCAACATAACGCCGCCAGCATCCAGGGTTGTTAGCCCAGGCGGCCCGCATCATTACCCTGTAGGTAACACCCATGGAAATCCGCCATTTCCGCTATTTCCTCTGCGTCGCCCGGCACGGCCATTTCACCCGTGCCGCCGAGCAACTGGGCATCGCCCCGCCTACCCTCAGCCGGCAGATCCAGGACATGGAGCGCGAACTGGGCGTGCGCCTGT
The DNA here is from genome assembly GCA_029202525.1 of Candidatus Pseudomonas phytovorans. Classification (NCBI taxonomy): domain Bacteria; kingdom Pseudomonadati; phylum Pseudomonadota; class Gammaproteobacteria; order Pseudomonadales; family Pseudomonadaceae; genus Pseudomonas; species Candidatus Pseudomonas phytovorans. The sequence continues at coordinate 1,314,704 of CP119325.1, read as the reverse complement.
TCGAACGCAGCCAGCGTGAGGTCAACCTGACCGCCGCCGGCCAGGCGCTGCTGATCGAGGCCGAGCACGCCGTGCGCCAGTTCGACGCTGCGCAACTGGGCGCACAAAGGGCCGCCCGTGGCGAAAGCGGGCGTATCGAACTGGGCTACGTGGCTTCGGCCGCCTACTCGGGCATGCTCCAGCAGCAAGTGGCCCGCTACAGCGAAACCTGCCCCGGCGTGCGCCTGAATATCCGCGAACTGCCCATGGCCGAACTGCCCGGTATGGTCCGCGACGGCTTGCTCGACCTGGCCTACGTGCGTTCCCCCATGGAGCTGCCTGACGAACTACAAGCCATCGCACTGCACCAGGAAGGTTTTGTCCTCGCCCTGCCCACCAGCTCGCGGATCAATGAAGTGCCGCAGATCCCGGCCTCGCGCCTGGCCAACGAAACCTTCATCCTGCCCGAGCAGATTTCCGGCACGCTGGAAGTGGCGGCGCAAGGTGGCTTCGTCCCCAGGCTTGGCCCACAACCCGGCAGCCTGGTGGCCGTGATTACCCTGGTATCCCTCGGACAAGGCATCGCCGTAGTCCCGGAATCGGTGGTGCAGCGCATCAACCTGCCACAGGTGAATTACCGTCGGGTCGTCGATTGCCAGGCCAGCTCGTGGCTGAGCCTGATCCACCGGCGCTTCGAGAAAGCGCCGGCGGTGATGAGGTACTTCGAGATGATGAAGGCCTGACCGGTCACATTTGTCGCACCGGTGGTGCGACTTTTCAGGCGGCCTGAAAAGCAAAGGGCACCCATCCACTGGTGCCCTTTGCCCTACCGCCAGGTGAACTCAATCACCCCATCGTACGCGCCCCCACAGGTTGCGCATGGCCTCGCGATGTCACGATCCCCAGGAAGGAAATCACGATCGCCAGGCCCAATGTCGAACTCACCTCCACCCGGTGCTCGGGCGTGTACATCATCACTGCCAGCGCCCCGGCAATGAAGATGATCACCGCCCAGGTCAGGTACGGGAACAGCCACATGCGGAACTTCAGCTCGGTGTTCTCCCGCTCCAGGCGGCGGCGCATGCGCAGCTGCGAGATGGCGATGACCATGTACACCAGCAGGGCGATGGCCCCAGAGCTGGCCAGCAGAAATTCAAACACCCCCTTCGGCGCAAAGTAGTTGAGCACAGCGATGGCTGCGCCGATCAGGGTGCTGCCAAACACTGCCGCGCGCGGTACACCCACCTTGGAGGTCTTGTTGAGGAAGGCCGGGGCGTCACCGCGCTTGGCCAGCGAATACATCATCCGCGACGCAATGTAGATCGACGAGTTCATGCAGCTGGTCACTGCCACCAGCACCACCAGGTCGACCATGAACGCCGCGTTGGGGATGCTCATGATTTCCAGCGCACGCTGGTACGAGCCCACCACTGCCAACTGCGGGTCGTTCCACGGCACCACCGAGATGATCACGAAGATCGACAGGATGTAAAAGGTGCTGATACGCCAGATCACCGAGCGGGTGGCTTTGGCAATGTTGCGCGAAGGGTCGCTGGATTCGGAGGCGGCAATGGTCACCGCCTCGGTGCCGATAAAGCTGAACATCACGGTGATGAACGCACCGACCACCGCCGACCAGCCCTTCGGCGCAAAGCCGCCGTACTCGGCAATCAACCCGTTCAGGCCACTGACCTCACGGTTGGGCAACCAGCCCATCAGCGCGGCGAAGCCCAGGCCGATGAAACCTAGAATCGCCGTCACCTTGAGGATGGCGAACCAGAACTCGAACTCACCGTACTTGGCCACGCTGAACAGGTTGGTACACGCCAGCAACAGCACCGAGGCCAGGGCGAAGATCCAGCTGTCCACCTGGGGGAACCAGGCGTTCAGCACATGCCCTGCAGCCAGGGCTTCGATAGGGATGACCAGCACCCAGAACCACCAGTACAACCAGCCGATGGTGTAGCCGGCCCAGCGGCCAATGGCCTGGTCGGCGTAGGTGGAAAACGATCCGGTATCAGGGTGTGCCACGGCCATTTCGCCGAGCATGCGCATGACCAGCACCACCAGGGTGCCGGCCACGAAATAAGAAACTATGGTTGCTGGCCCGGCCGCCGCGATGGCGTGCCCGGAGCCTACGAAAAGTCCGGCGCCGATGATGCCGGCAATGGACAGCATCGTTACATGACGAGGCTTGAAACCTTGTGCAAGGTTGCCATCAGATCCCACGGTGCTCATTGATGTTGTTCTCTTTTTGCTGACACAAGGATGGACGGGCAGGCGTAGGCGAAAATATCTCCTTTCAAATCAGTAAGTCGACAAGTTGCTCGCACGCAGTTGTTGATCTTTGGCGCGCATCACAGAGCAACATGTCCGTGCGGTTCGGGCTTCATTTAAGCCTTGCAGGGCTGCGGGAAATTACACGAGAACGCCCCGGAGCTGTTCGATCACGACAGGGCATTTCCATTCGCGGCGGATGTCGCGAATGGCATGCCCGTTCGCGCCATAGGGCCGTTTGAAGCTTTTGTTTTTCATTTGGATGTGTGTTGCCTGCGCAGGCACCACACGTATCAGCCGCCCACAAAAAAGCCCCGGTCTCCCGGGGCCTCTGTTGCCGGCGTCTGCCTACGCCTGCCCGGTGCGCTCAAAGCGCCGGGCCAGCAACAGGTAAGCGAGGATCCCCAGCACGCCATGGGCGGCCACGAACCAGAGTGCGTTGTGGAATGAACCAGTGCTGGCTACCACGTAGCCGATTACCAGCGGGGTGATGATGCCGGCAATGTTGCCGATGCCGTTAAACACGCCACCGCACAGTCCGACCATTTTCTTCGGCGCCACATCCGACAGCACCGCCCAGCCGACCGCTGCCAGGCCTTTGCCGAAGAAGGCCAGGGTCATCATGGCAATCACTGCGGCATTGCTGTCGACGTAGTTGGCGAGTACCAGGCTGGTGGACAGTGCCATACCAATAATGAACGGCGTCTTGCGCGCCCTGGATGGGTGTACCCCACGACGGATCAGCCAGTCGGATACGAAGCCACCGAGAATGCCACCGGTGAAGCCGCAAATCGCCGGCAACGCGGCCACCCAGCCCGCCTCCATGATGGTCATGCCACGGCCCTTGATCAGGTAGATCGGGAACCAGGTGATAAAGAAATAGGTGAGCGCGGTGATGCAATACTGGCCCAGATATACCGCCCACAGGTTGCGACTGGTGAACAGCTGGGCAATCTCCGCACGGGTGGGTTTGCTCTTGGCGGCCTTGCGTTCTTTTTCCAGGTCGACCAGGGCGCCACCTTCGCGCATGTAGTCCAGTTCTTCGCGGCTCAGCCCGGGTGCGCTGTGTGGTTCGTGGTAAAGGCGAAACCACACCACGCTCAGCAGCAAGCCCAGCACCCCCATCCAGATAAACACCTGCTCCCAGCTCAGCGCATGGGTCATCCACGCCATCAGCGGGGCAAACACCACCACGGCCATGTACTGCGCCGAGTTGAACAGTGCCGAGGCGGTGCCACGTTCGCGGGTGGGGAACCAGCAACTGACAATGCGCGAGTTGGCCGGGAAGGCCGGCGACTCCACCAGGCCCAGCATGAAGCGCATGGAAAACAGCGCCACCGCCGCCGAAGCACCGGCCAGGCCCATCCAGCCCACGGTCCCTTGCAACAGCGTGAACAGCGACCAGAGGATCAGGCTGATGCCGTACACCCGGCGGGCACCGAAGCGGTCGAGCAACCAGCCACCGGGCACCTGGCCCAGGGCGTAGGCCCAGGCAAAGGCAGAGAAGATCATGCCCAGCATGACCGGGTCGAGGCCGAGGTCTTCGAGCACCTTGGTGCCGGTGATCGACAGGGTGGCACGGTCGGCATAGTTGATGACGGTGATGACGAAGATCAGTGCCAGGACCAGGAAGCGATGGCGACCGATCCCAGCCACAGCCTGCGTTGCAGCGACGGCGGATTTGCTGTTCATGTGGACCCTCTTGCTTCTCGGTGGAAGCGATTGTTCTTGTACGCAGAAGGGGTGGCTCTAGGAGCCTTGTGTTGTCTATACCGGCCTCTTCGCGGGCGTGCCCGCGAAAGGGCCCTAAAGATCGATCACCCGATTCGGCGGCACTTCACCGCGAAAACAGGCTTGAAGGTTTTCCAGCACCATGCGCCCCATCTCCAACCGGGTCTGCAGCGTGGCGCTGCCCCGGTGCGGCTGCAGGCTGACCTGGTTCAGGTCAAGCAACGCTGGCGGCACATGCGGCTCATCGACAAAAACATCCAGCCCGGCACCGGCGATGCGCCCTTCGCGCAACGCTTCGACCAGCGCGTGTTCATCGACCAACTTGCCGCGCGCCACATTGACCAGATAACCCTGCGGCCCCAGCGCCTCCAGCACCTCGGCCGTCACCAGCACCTGCCCGCCATCGGCAGCAGCGGCCACCACCAGCACATCCACCGAGCGTGCCAATGCGACCAGATCGGACTCATAGCGGTACTGCGTACCTGGCTGTTCACGCCGGCCGTTGTAGGCGATGCGCATGTCGAATGCCGCGGCGCGGCGAGCGATGGCCTTACCCACCTGACCAAGCCCGACAATGCCCAATTCAATGCCACTGACACGGCGCGCCAGCGGCAGCTCGACCTTGCCCCACAAGCCATCGCGCACCAGCCGCTCACCCTCGCCCAGCCGGCGCAGGCTGCTGATGATCAGCCCCATCGCCAGGTCGGCGACATCCGCTGTGAGCACGCCCGGTGTGGTGCTGACATGGATGCCGCGGTTGGCGGCGTGGCACAGGTCCACGGCGTCGGTGCCGATGCCGCTGATGGCGATTATTTCCAGGGCCGGCAGTTTGTCCATCAAGGTGTTGGACAGCCCCTTGGCGCCCCCGGTGACCACGCCACGAATGCGCGGGCCAACGGCGTCAAGCAGCGCTTGCGGGTTGGGCTGCTGATACAGGCGGTGTACCTGATAAGCGCTGACCAGTTGGGCATCGATGGCCTCAGGTACAGGCTGCGTCAACAGCACTTCAATAGGGTTGTTGTTCATCGTAGGCATCCAGCAGTTGCGAGACATGACGTGATGCTAGGCCTGCAATTGATACAGGTCTAATATAGATACTGGATCGAATAATTCAGGAATTGAATCGTGGAATTGCACCAGTTGCGCTGCTTCGTGGCCGTTGCCGAAGAGCTGCATTTCGGCCGCGCCGCCACCCGCCTGCACATGACCCAACCCCCTTTGAGCCGGCAGATCCAGCTGCTGGAACATGCGTTGGGTGTACTGCTGCTCGAACGCAACAACCGCCAGGCGCGCCTCACCCTGGCGGGCGCGAGCTTTCTCGAAGACGCCCGGCGCATCCTGCAAATCGCCGAGTCCGCCAGCCAGTCGGCGCGGCGCATCGCCCATGGCGAAGCCGGGAAGTTGACCTTGGGCTTCACCGCAGTGGGCGCCTACAGCATGATTCCGCGCTTGCTGGTGCACGCCGGGCAGACACTGCCGGATATCGAGCTGGTGCTTAGCGAGCGCGTCTCCAGCACCCAGGTCCATGACCTGGAAGCAGGGCTGATCGATGTTGGCCTGGTGCGCCAGGTATTGCCCAGCGCACGGGTGGAGTACCTGCCCATTCACCGCGAACCCTTCGTTGCAGCCCTGCCTGCCGCGCACGCGCTGGCAGCGCGCGAACGGCTCAGGCCGAGCGATTTCCATGGGCAACCGTTCGTGATGTACAGCGCCAATGAAGGGCGTTATTTCCATGACCGGATCGCCAACCTGTTCGCCCGGCACGAAGTGCAGCCGCACTACCTGCACCAGCTGGGGCAGACGCACTCGATTCTGGGCCTGGTCAATGTGGGGCTGGGGTGCGCGGTGGTGCCGGCCTCGGCGCAGGCGTTGCGCCTGGAGCAGGTGGTGTTCAGGCCGCTGGTGGGGGTGGAGCAGCAGGCGGAGATATTCCTGGCGTTCTGCCGGGACAACCCCAACCCGGTGCTGGGGGCATTCGTAGAAATGGCGCGGGCCTTTTTTGAAAAGGGATAACCTGTGCCGCCCTCTTCGCGGGTAAACCCGCTCCCACAGGTACTGTACATACCCTGTGGGAGCGGGTTTACCCGCGAAAGGGCCAGCAGCCTTAACGCACCAGGCAAGGCCGCTTGTTATCGAAGCTCCAACCCGGAATCAGGAACTGCATCGCCACACTGTCATCCCGCGCCCCCAAGCCCATGTTGCGGTAGCACTCATGGGCCTTCGCCAGTTGATCTTCATCCAGCTCCACCCCCAGCCCCGGCCGCGCCGGCACCCGCACGTGCCCGTCGACAATGCGCAGCGGCTCACGGGTCAGGCGCTGGCCGTCCTGCCAGATCCAGTGGGTGTCGATCGCCGTAATCTCGCCCGGCGCCGCAGCGGCCACCTGGGTGAACATCGCCAGCGAAATGTCGAAGTGGTTGTTGGAGTGCGAACCCCAGGTCAGCCCCCAGTCATTGCACATCTGCGCCACCCGCACCGAGCCCTGCAAGGTCCAGAAGTGCGGGTCGGCCAGCGGAATATCCACTGCCTGCGACTGAATCGCATGGCCCATCTGCCGCCAGTCGGTGGCAATCATGTTGGTGGCAGTGGGCAGGCCGGTGGCACGGCGGAACTCGGCCATCACCTCACGGCCCGAGTAGCCGTTTTCGGCGCCGCACGGGTCTTCGGCGTAAGCCAGCACTTGATGCTTGTCGCGGCACAGGGCAATGGCCTCTTTCAGTGACCAGGCGCCGTTAGGGTCCAGCGTTATGCGCGCTTCAGGGAAGCGCTCGGCCAGCGCCGTCACCGCCTCCATCTCCTCATCGCCACGCAACACACCACCCTTGAGCTTGAAGTCACTGAAGCCATAACGCGCCTTGGCAGCTTCGGCCAGGCGTACTACCGCTTCCGGGGTAAGGGCCTTTTCATGGCGCACGCGGAACCAGTCATCATCGCTATCCGCTTCGTTGCGGTAGGCCAGGTCGGTTTGCTGGCGGTCGCCGATGTAGAACAGGTAACCCAGCATCTTCACCGCGTCGCGCTGCTGGCCCTCCCCCAGCAGTGCCGCCATGGGCACGTTCAGGTGCTGGCCGAGCAAGTCGAGCAGTGCAGACTCGATGGCGGTTACCGCATGCACGGTAATCCGCAGGTCGAAGGTTTGCAGGCCGCGACCCGCCGAATCACGGTTGGCGAAAGTCTGGCGCATGGCATTGAGCACGCGCTGGTAATGGCCGATCGGCTGGCCGACCACCAGGCTGCGGGCGTCTTCCAGGGTCTGGCGAATCGCCTCGCCACCGGGCACTTCGCCCAGGCCGGTATTGCCGGCGCTGTCACGCAGCACCACCACGTTACGGGTAAAGTACGGGCCATGGGCGCCACTGAGGTTCAGCAGCATGCTGTCATGGCCGGCCACGGGGATAACGCGCAGGTCGGTGACCACCGGGGTGCTGGTATGAACGGCGGGATTGGTCTGCATATTCATGGTTGTTGTCTCGCAGTCATCAGTGGGTCTGGCCCAGGGCCGAAGGGGCCTTGAGGTCGTCAGAAGGGGCGCCCTTTGGGCGAGTGCGTACGAAGAAGATGGCAATGGCCGCCAGCACCGAGGTCACGGCCAGGCCATACAGCCCGCCCTGGATCGACCCGGTCTGCTGCTCCAGCAGGCCGAAGGTGGTGGGGGCAACGAAGCCGCCGAGGTTGCCGACCGAGTTGATCAGGGCGATCACAGCCGCCGCGATGCGGGCATCCAGGTAACCCTGCGGGATCGGCCAGAACAGTGCCGATGCCGACTTGAACCCGATGGCCGCGAAGCACACGGCGACAAAGGCGAACACCGGCCCACCGGTGGTGGACATGAACATGCCGATGGCGGCGACCACCAGGGCACCGGCTACCCAGGCCTGCTGGAACTTCCAGCGCGCAGAGCCGGCGGCAAAGGCGTACATGGCGATGATCGAGATCAGCCACGGGATCGAGTTGAAGAAGCCGACCTGAAGGTCGCTGAGGTCGCCCATGCGCTTGATGATGCTCGGCAACCAGAAGGTGGCAGCGTAGATGGTCAGCTGAATGCAGAAGTAGATCACGCAGAACAACACGATCTGGCGGTCCTTGAGCAGGCTCCAGGCCGATGCCTTGACCGCGCCATCAGCTTCGCGCTCACGCTGCTCGCGGTCGATGGTAGCTACCAGCGCGTCCTGTTCGGCCTGGCTCAACCACTTGGCATCCTGCGGTTTTGAGTCCAGCCAGAAAAATACGAAGAAGCACAGTGTCACGGAGGCCATGCCTTCGATGAACAGCATCCACTGCCAGCCATGCATGCCCAGGCCCTGGATCTGCATCAACGCCCCGGCCAGCGGCCCGGAAATCAGCGAAGCCAGCGCCGAGCCGCTGAGGAAGATGGCAATCGCCTTGCCGCGCTCGGCACCTGGCAGCCAGCGGGTGAAGTAGTAGATCACGCCAGGGAAGAAGCCCGCTTCGGCAACCCCCAGCAGAAAACGCAGCACGTAGAACTGAGTTTCGTTCTGCACAAAGGCCATGGCCGTGGCCACCAGCCCCCAGGTGAACATGATACGGGTCAGCCACAGCCGCGCCCCCACCTTCTGCAGCAGCATGTTCGACGGCACTTCGAACAACGCGTAGCCGATGAAGAACAGGCCGGCGCCAAAGCCATAGGCCGCCGCGCTGATGCCAAGGTCGCTTTCCAGGTGCGGGCGGATGAAACCGATATTGACGCGGTCGAGGTAGTTGACGATGAACATGATGACGAACAGCGGCAGGACATGACGTTTGACCTTGGCCACGGCACTGGCCAAGGCGTCGCCGTCATTCCGGGCAGGCGGAGCGAGGGTGTCGTTCACTTGCGAATCTCCCACTAATTGTTTTTGTGCGGGTCTTGTTGTCTGACAGGGCAGTGGGATGAGCATATGCGTAGCGAGGTTGTACGACAAGATCGACAATGTCGGCAAAAAACCAAAATACAAGCTGTCACAATGCCAATATGCTTCGATCTTGCAAAAATAGATTCATTAAACGCTGCATTGCCTATCGGAAAATTCGCCAAAAAATATTTCTATCGATTAACTTGTCGTACAAGTACAACAAGAAATGGATCACACCATGGAACCTGAACACACCCATAAGCGCGGCCACAGCCGCGCCCATGACTTGGTTTCCAGCCTGACTCAGCAGATTTTGCTGGGCACCTTCAAACCGGGTGACAAGCTGCCTTCCGAGAACACGCTGGTGCGCGAGCATGGGGTCAGTCGCACGGTGGTGCGGGAAGCCTTGTCCAAGTTGCAGGCCTCGGGGCTGGTGGAGCCGCGCCACGGTATTGGTACTTTCGTGATGGAGCGCCAGGCTCAGGCCGGGCTGCGCATCGCGGCAGAAAGCGCGGCAAGTGTGCGCGACCTGCTGGAGTTGCGCATTGGCCTGGAGGGCCAGGCCGCCGCCCTGGCTGCGCTGCGCCGTGACGAGGGGCACCTGGCACGCATGCGTCAGGCGCTGGATGATTACCAGGACTTGGCGGCGGCCGGGGACAGTTGCATCGAGGCCGACCGGCGCTTTCACTTGCTCATCGCCGAAGCCACCGGCAATTTGTATTTCACCGAGATGCTGCTGCAGTTGGGCAACGGCCTGATCCCGCGCAACCGCATGGCCCAGGCCGAACGCGGCGGGGCGAAGCTGGCGCGGCAAGCATACCTGGCCAACCTTGAGCATGAGGCGATCCTCAATGCCATCCGCCGGCAAGACCCGGATGCGGCGCGGGCGGCAATCTGCCTGCACCTGTCCAACAGCCGCGACCGGTTGTTGCCCGATTGACAGGGAGCACACCGCCATCAAGCCTGATGCAATCATTGTGGGAGCGGGCTTGTCCCGCGAATGGGGCTACGCGGTCTATGGCACCGGCTCCGCCGGTGTTCGCGGGACAAGCCCGCTCCCACAAGGGACCGTGTACCAGCAAAAAATCAGGCCAACGCCCGGTCCACCAGCACCTGCAAGCGCCCCTGTGAACAGCGCTCGACCCGCGCTTGCACGCCATACACGTCGGCCAGCAACCCCGGCTGCAGCACGTCCCCAGGCGCCCCGTAGGCCACCACCCTGCCCTCACGCAACACCACCAGCCAATCGGCATGGCTGGCCGCGAGGTTGATATCGTGCAGCACCGCCACCGCCAGCAACCGATGCGCCTGCACTCGCTCGCGCACCGCCCCCATCACCCGCAACTGGTAATGCAGGTCCAGCGCACTGGTCGGCTCGTCCAGCAACAGCACCTGCGGGTTGCGCGCCAACAGCTGGGCCAGCGCCACCAACTGCCGCTGCCCGCCAGACAGGCTGTCCAGCGAGCGCTCGGCCAGCCCCTCGATGCCCAACTGCTGCAACGCCTGGTAAGCGTTGCCCAGCAGGTCGTCGCTGCCACTAACGCGCAAAGCCGCGACAATGCTTTCCAGCACGCCCAGGGCAATGCCGGGCGGCAATTGCTGAGGCATGTAGGCCAAGCGCCGCGAGCGCTCGGCAAAGCCCAGCCGCGTCACATCTTGCCCATCCAGGCTCAACCCACCGCGCATCTGTTCCAGCCCCGCCAATGCCCGCAGCAGCGTCGACTTGCCGGCACCATTGGGCCCGACCAGCGCCACCAGGCTACCGGCCGGCAACGCCGGCAAGCTCACCCCATGCAGGATCTGCCGGGCGCCGTACGCCACCGAAACACCCTCGATCAACAGGCTCACAACCTTCTCCCCCGGCGGAACACCAACACCACGAACACCGGCACACCCACCAACGCAGTAACGATACCGACCGGCACGATCACCCCAGGCAAGATCATCTTGCTGGCAATCGACGACAGCGACAGCATCAACGCCCCCACCAGCGCACTGGCCGGCAGCAGGAAGCGCTGATCCTCGCCCACCAGCAGGCGGGCGATGTGCGGCCCGACCAGGCCGACGAAACCGATGGTGCCAACGAACGCCACCGCCGTTGCCGACAACAGGCTGATGCGCAGCAGCGAGGCAAGCCGCAGGCGCCGGGTGTCGACGCCAAAGCTGCGCGCGCGGTCCTCACCCATGCGCAGCAAGGTCATGGCTGGTGCCGCCCTGAGCGAGAACGGCAGCACCAGCGCCAGCACCAGCGCCAGAATGCCGAGCTTCTGCCAGTCGGCCCGGGCCAGGCTGCCCAAGGTCCAGAACACCAGTTGCTGCAGCACGTCCTCGGTGGCCAGCAGTTGCAGCAACGAAACCAGCGCGTTGCAACTGAACACCAGGGCAATGCCGAACAGCACCAGGCTCTCCACCCCGGCGCCGCGCAAGCGCGACATGGCCTGTAGCAGCACTACCGACAAGCAGGCGAAAACAAACGCCATCACGGTCACCTGCACACTCGGCGCCAGCCAGGCGATGCCCAGCGGGTAGGCAATTGCCAGCGATGCGCCCAACGCGGCAGACGACGACACGCCCAGGGTAAACGGGCTGGCCAGCGGGTTGTCGAGTATCGCCTGCATCTCGGCACCCGCCAGCGACAACGCCGCCCCCACCAGCACGGCCATAAGCGTGTACGGCAGGCGCACGTTCCAGATGATCACCCGCTCAGTGGCACTGAGCGTTGCCGGGTCGCCAAGCCCTTGCAGCAGGCGCCCCAGGCTCATGCCAGAGGCGCCGCTGGCCAGGTCGCCCAGTACCGACACCAGCAACAACAAGGCCAGGGCCACCACCAGCCAGGTACGGCGCCACAGCAACCGGCGGTAGTGCCAGGCGGCCTGCGCGGCACCGGCATGAGCTTGCGCGGTCACTGGGCGCTGATCCAGTAGTGGCCGTCCAGGCCTACCTTGAGCATCTGGTTGATTTCGCCCATGGTCGCCTGCGGGTCTACGTCCTTGAAGCGCTCCGGGTGCACCCAGCGGGCCATGGCTTCGACCGCCAGGATGTTGAACGGCGAGTTGTAGAAGTCATGCCACAGGCCATGGGCCTGGCCGGCCTGAATCGGCCGCAGCGGGGCGAACTCGGGGCGTGCAGTGATCTTCGCCAGGCTCTGCCGTGCCGTATCAGCGCTGACACCGGCACCCAGCAGTACCCCCGGCGTGCGGTTGCCGGTGGCGATGTACACGTCCGGGTCGGCTTGCAGCACGTACTCGACACTGACATCACCCAACGCCCCAGGCACCACATCGGCACCGATGTTATGCCCGCCTACGGCCTCGACCACGCTGCCCAGGCCGCTCTTGCCGGTGGTATGCCCCGGCGCCTGCCACACGCCGGCCAACAGTTCGAGAAACACCTTGGGCCGCTCGCTGTCCTTGATCCCGGCCACCCCGTCGGTGACCCGCTTCAGGTGGCGGTCGTACAGGCTCAGGTACTGCGCCGCCTGCTGCTCGCGCCCCAGCAACGTGCCCAGCGCCTCCATGCTCACCCGGGTGTTGCGGATCGGGTGCACACGAAAGTCGATGAACAGCACCGGCACCCCGGCCTTTTCCAGCAGGTCAGCCACCGGGCTGTGCTGGGTCGGCCCCTCACCGGCGATGCTGAAAATGGCCAAGTCGGGCTTCAGCGCCAGAATCTGCTCGGCGCTGACACTCTGTTCAGAGGCCTGGCCGATCAGCGGCAGCTGGGCAACCTGTGGATACTTTTGCGCATACACCTCGTAGGTGTGCGGGTCGAGCAGGCGCATGTCGTTCTGCCAGCCGACTACCCGCTGGAACGGGTTGTCACGGTCGAGTAGCGCCAGAGCAAAGAAGAGCCGCCCTTCGCCGAGCACAATGCGTTGCGGCGTATGATCGACCTCGACCTTGCGCCCCAGCACATCAGTCACCTCCACGGCACTGGCACCTTGAGCGAAGCCGCAGTACGCCCCCAGTGCCAGCAACAAAGGCAGCAGGCGCCGCCCGAAACGTTGTGCGTTCATGCGTGCAGTCATCATAGAAAAACCCATGGTCAGGTATCGCCCCAGCGACGGAGCAGGTTGTGGTAAACCCCGGTCAATTCAAGCAGCGAGGCCGCGTCGGCCCCTTGGGCGGTGAGGCGCTGGATGGCCACGTCCATGTCCAACAGCAGGCTGCGCTGGCTGTCTTCACGCACCAGGCTCTCGATCCAGAAGAAGGCAGCCAGGCGCTCGCCACGGGTCACCGGCTCCACCCGATGCAGGCTGCTCCCCGGGTAAAGCACCAGGTGCCCAGCTGGCAGCTTCACCTGGCGTTCGCCAAAGGTGTCGCGAATCACCAGCTCGCCGCCGTCGTAGCTATTCGGGTCAGCCAGAAACAGGGTGGCCGACAGGTCGGTGCGTACCCGCTCGCGCACACCCTTGATGCCGCGGATGGCGTTGTCGATGTGAAAGCCGAACCCCTCACCCTGGCCGTAGCGGTTGAACAGCGGCGGGTAGATGCGCTTTGGCAAGGCCGCAGACATGAACACCGGGTTGTCCGACAGCCGTTGCAGGATCAGCCCGCCCAGCTGGCGGGCAACCGGGTCGTCCTCATCCAGCTGGCGGTTGCGTTTGGCCTGGGCCGACTGCACGCCGGCAGTGGCCTTGCCATCGACCCAGGGTTGCGCCAGCACTTGCTGGCGCAGGGTGTGCAGTTCTTCGGCACTGAACAGCCCGTCGACTTCGACCAACATCAGAAGCTGTAGTCCACGCTGGCGGTCAGGGTGCGCCCGGCCCCCGGGATGCCGTACAGCTGGAAGCCATCCAGCGATGCGCCAACACGGCTGTAATAGAACTTGTTGAACAGGTTCGACACGTTCAGGTTGACCGTGGTCTGGCTGTCGACCTTGTAGCGCGCGGCCAGGCTGTGCAGCCAGTACGACGGTGCCTTCTCATGATCGCGGGTGGAAATGGTGTACACCCCGGACGGCCCGTTGGCGTAGCTGCTGTTGTTGTTCAGGCCACCGACATACTTGTTGTCGCTGTAGCGGCGACGGCCCACGTAGTCGGCGCCATAGCTGACGCTGAGTTGGTCGGTCAGGTCATAGGTCGTCCACAGGTTGGCGGTCAGGTCAGGAACGTTCTTGGCCTCTTCACCCTTGTTGGCGCCCTTGGTCTGGCGGCTTTTCATCGCCGCAAAGCCGGCATAGGCAGACCAGCGCTGGGTCAGTTGCCCTTGCAGGCCCAGCTCGATGCCGTCCACCCGCTTGGCGGGCAGCGCACGCACCGGCGAGGTTTCGCCTTCGCTGTATTCCCAGCTGTCTTCAAGCTCGGTGCGGAACAGCGCGGCTGTCAGGTTCAGGCGCTCGTCGAGCAGTTCCCACTTGGTGCCCAGTTCGTAAGTCTTCGACACCGCTGGCTTGTAGTCTTCGCTGCCAGCAGCGCCGTAGATCTGGTTGTTGGTGCTGGCACCCACCGCCGAAGGCTGTGCGGCCTGGCTGTAGGAGGTATAGATGCTGCCATTGGGCAATGGTTTGTAGACCAGCCCCACGCGGCCGCCCAACGCATCGTCGCTACGGCTGCTGCTGCCGGTGGAGCGCTCGGTATCGACTTGCCAGTGGTCGTAGCGCAGGGCGGTAAGCAGTTGCCATTGCGGGCTCAAGGTCATGGTGTCGGAGACATACAACGCGCCATCCTTGACCACACTGCGTGGGTCGCCATAGCCCTTGTCGGTAGAGACCGAGGCAAAATGGTGCGACGGATTGGCCAGGTCGATGAACATCGCGCCGTCCGGCACATCCAGGGTCTTGTGCAGGCCACCGTAGGTTTCGCGGTACAGCTCGATACCGGTCACCGCTTCGTGGTGAATGCCGCCGGTGTCGAGGTTGAAGCGCAGGTCGGTCTGGTTATCGACAATTTCGTAGCGCTTGGACTGGCCGAAATCGCTGCCACGCAGGTACGCATAACCGCTGCTGCTGTTGACGTAGTCGGTGTAAGCGTTGATACCGTTGACCGAGCTCAGCCCGCCGACACCTGCGTAGCCCAGGCTGGCGCAACGGGTGCCGGTGCAGGTCTTGTTGCCCTCGGCGTCGGCGGCAATGAAACGCGCCGGCGACAGCACTGCCCAGTTGTCGGTCTGCTGCCAGCGCAACTGGTTGCGCAAGGTCAGGTCGTCGTTGAAGTCATGCTCGAACAAGCCCGTCAGCGAGCGGGTTTCGCTGCGCTGGGTATACAGGCTGGAATCGCCATACCAGGCATCGCGGGACACACCCGGCATGCGTTTGCCGTTGCTGCCGCGCTGGATCGGCACACCACCGTCCGGGGTGTTCTTGTCCTTCTGGTAGAAGGCGTCGATCCACAGGCGGGTGTCGGTGCCCAGGCCAAAGCCGAACGAGGTGGCGATGCCCCAACGGTCGTAGTCCACCTCGTCACGCTCGGCCACGGCGTTGTAGTGCTTCATCAGATTGACGCGCACGGCGGTGGTGTCGTTGAGCTGACGGTTGACGTCGGCGGTCAGGCGCTTGTAGTTGTCGGTACCGATACCGGCCGACAGCTTGCCGGCGTCACCCAGGTGCGCACGCTTGCTCACCAGGTTGACGCTGCCACCCACAGCGGAAACGCCCGACTCCACCGAGCCAGTGCCCTTGTACACCTCGGCCTGCTCCAGGTTGAAGGTGTCGTTGCGGCTGGACATGCCGGCGTCACGCACACCATCCACGGTCAGGCTCTGTTCGGCAGCAAAGCCGCGGATTGAAAACAGGTCGCCCCAGCCCAGGTTGCCCTCGCCCGAGGTAAAGGTAATGCCCGGCACATTGCGTAGCACCTCTTGCAGGCTTTGGGCGTTCTGCTCTTCCAGCACCGCCCGTGGCACTACACTGATGCTTTGCGGTGCGTCCAGCAGCGGCGTGGTGATCTTGCTCGACGTCACGCTGTCGACTTTGTAGCGGTCCTGTTTGCCAGTCACTTCGGTGGCAGGCAAGTCGACGGCGTGGGCCGGCATGACGCAGGCACCGAGCACCAGGCCGAAAGCCGGGGCCAGGGTTGCGGTCAGGCGCGGTGAGGACGCAGGGGGCATGTGAATTCCTTAAAGAAAATCAATCTCATTCATGGTGCGGAATTCTAATGATGGCCAGCCGCCCGCCGGTGTCCGCAAATGTATTGCCGTGCAGGCCATTGGCTCTGCAACACATTCCGTTACATTCGCATCGAATGACGCGGTGTAAGGTGCGCTCCAGTTCTGTTGCCGCAGGTGCCTGCATGACCAAGCCCGACCACATTCTGATCGTTGATGACGACCCCGAAATCCGTCAGTTGTTGTCTACCTACCTGGCCGAAGCCGGCTACCGCACCTCAGTGGCCGCCGAAGGCCGCGAGATGCGTCGGCGCCTGGACGAGCACCCGGTAGACCTGGTGGTGCTGGACCTGATGCTGCCCGGCGAGGACGGGCTCAGCCTTTGCCGCAATCTGCGTGCGCGCAGCAACATCCCGGTGATCATGCTGACCGCCCGTGGCACCTTGGTGGACCGTATCGTCGGCCTGGAAATGGGCGCCGATGACTACCTGGCCAAACCCTTCGACCCACGCGAGCTGCTGGTGCGGATCAAGGTGGTACTGCGCCGCACCCAGAGTTTCCCCGAGCGTGCGAAGTTCGATGAAGCCAGCCGCCTGCGCTTTGCCGGCTGGCGCCTGGACACTGCCACCCGGCAATTGCGCTCGCCCGCCGGGCTGGTGATCAGCCTGGGCACCTCCGACTACCGGCTGCTGCGCCTGTTGCTGCAACACCCCAACCGCGCCCTGAGCCGCGACTTTCTGCTCAACCACATCTACGACCGCGAACGCGAGCCGTTCGACCGCAGCATTGATGTGTGCGTCAGCCGCATGCGCCAGCACCTGGGCGATGACCCACGCAACCCAACGCTGATTCGCACAGTGCGCAACGAGGGCTACATGCTCACCGTCGATGACGTAAGCAGCGAATGAAGCGCTTGTGGCCACGTTCGCTGCAGGGGCGCATGGTGATGATCCTGGTCGGCGGCGTGCTGGCTTCGCAGTTGCTCACCAGCAGTATCTGGTACGAGGTGCGCCAGACCCAGGTCATGGAAATACCCCTGCGCCTGCTTGCCGGGCGCCTGGCCGACCTGTTGCAGGTGGCCAGAAACCAGCCAGCACAGCTGGATGCCTTGCTCGCGGGCATGGAATCGCCACGCTGGCAGCGCTTGCCGGCGCCCGCCTCTGACACGCCCCCGGACGAGCCGGAGCAGGCAGCATTGCTGCGTGATCTGCTAGCGGCGCGCACCGGTGGCGATGCACCTGTGCGCTTGCTGGCCCTGGAGGTAATCGGCCCCGATGGCCACCCCGGTGGCGCGCCGATGTTACTGCGCGGGGCACCGGCCAGCGTCCGCACCGTGGTGCAACTGACCCTGCCCGATGGCCGGCCGCTGTACCTGCAAACCACCGAGGACCAAGGTTGGCGCAATGCCTCGATCGGCTCACTGGTGTTCGACTTCATCTTCCGCATCTATCTGCTGCGCAGCATTGCCTTGGTGCTGATCGCCTTGCTGGCCGTGCGCCTGGCCTTGCGCCCGCTCAAGCAGATGGCCGCCGCCGCCGAAGCGCTGGGGCAAGACATCCACCGCCCACCGTTGAGTGTGGATGGCCCGCAGGAAGTGCGCCGGGCGGCCCAGGCGTTCAATGCGATGCAACAGCGCCTGATCGACAGCATTGCCGAGCGCACGCGCTTTTTCGCAGCGGTTTCCCACGACCTGCGCACGCCCATCACCCGTTTGCGCCTGCGTACCGAACTGCTGCCCGAAGAAAGCCTGCGCCAGCGGTTCCGCAGTGACTTGCAGCACATGGAAGACATGGTCTCGGCCAGCCTCGACTTCCTGCGCAGCGGCGAGCTGGAGAATGCGCGTGAACCGGTAGATATCGACGCACTGCTGATTGGCCTGCAAGCCGACTTTGAAGACCTCGGTTGTGAAGTATGCGTGACCGGTCATGCCCAGCCCTACAGCGCCCATCCCAGCGGGCTGCGCCGTTGCCTGCAAAACCTGCTGGACAACGCCCGGCGGTATGCGCCCGGGCCTGTGGAGATTGAAGTGCGCGACACGCCAGACCGGTTGCGTATCGAGATTGGCGACCGCGGCCCAGGCATCGAGCCAGAGCACATGGCACGGGTACTGGAACCGTTCTACCAGGCCGACCCTTCACGCAGTAGTGGCGGGCACGGGTTGGGCCTGAGCATTGCCGCCAGCATTGCCAGTGCCCATGGCGGCAGCCTCAAGCTTGGGCCGCGCATGGGCGGTGGATTGCTGATAACCCTCGACCTGCCAAGGCCGTTCGGCAACCGCTGAGTGGGGGCTACCAGGTCAGGCAGATCTTGCCGAAATGCCGGTTGCTTTCCTGGTAGCGGAACGCATCGACGATCTGCTCCAGTTCGAAATGCTTGTCCACTACCGGCCGCAGGCCGTTGGCATCGATCGCCCGCACCATCGCCTGCTGCTGGGCACGGCTGCCCACCAGCACACCCTGTAAGCGAATCTGCCGCACCAGCGCCTGCACCAGCGGCAGTTGCCCGGCCACGCCGGTCAGGATACCGATCAGCGACACATGCCCACCGATGCGCGCGGCAATCATCGACTGCTCCAGCGTCGCCGGGCCACCCACCTCGATCACATGGTCAACGCCGCGGTTGTCGGTGAGCGCGCGCACCTTCTCACCCCAGGCCGGGGTGCTCTTGTAGTTGATCAAGTGGTCGGCGCCCAGTGCCTTCAGGCGCTCCAGCTTGGCGTCGCTGGACGAGGTGGCGATCACCGTAGCGCCGGCCAGCTTGGCAAACTGCAGGGCGAAGATCGATACACCGCCAGTGCCCTGCACCAGCACCGTGTCGCCAGGCTTGAGGTGGTCGTCGCTCATCAGCGCACGCCAGGCCGTTAGGCCGGCCGTGGTCAGCGTAGCGGCTTCGGCATGGCTGAAGCTTTTGGGGGCCAAGGTGAACGCGGTAGCGCGGGCGGTCACCTGTTCGCGGGCATACCCATCGAGGCCGTCGCCGGGCACCCTGCCAAAGCCCTCGACATTGGCCTGGCCGTCGACCCAGTCGGGGAAGAAGGTACTGACCACATTGTCGCCGACCTGAAATTCGCTGACACCTTCACCCACCGCAATGACTTCGCCGGCGCCATCAGCCATGGGGATACGCCGCTCGCTCGGGCCCCACATGCCGCTGACCACAGCGAAGTCATGGTAATTGAGGGAGCTGGCGTGTAGCTGCACGGTGATCTCGCCGGCCTGGGGCGCGGGGGCCTCGCTGGTGCCGACCTCGACCTTGTCGTAGCCGCCGCCGGGTTGTACGTAGATGGCCTTGCTGGTCATGGGTGGGTCTCCGTATCAGAAGAAAGAATGGGGTTCAGCATCACCTTCAAAGCCCGGCAATCCGCTGCGTGCCAATCCACCAGCTCCGGCCATGGGTTATCCGGTAAATTCACCAGCACCGTGCGCGCCCCCGCTGCACGACCGCAGTCCAGATCGAACCGATAATCTCCTACCATCACCAGCTCGCTGGGCGCCACGCCCCAGGCACTGGCAATCTTCAGCAGCCCATCCGGGCTGGGCTTGGGCGCCGCTTCGTCACGCCCGAGAATGTGCTCCACAGGGAAGCAGTCTGCCAGGCCGATGGCCTCCAGCGTCACATGCGCCAGCTCACGCGCATTGCGGGTCAGAATACCCAGCCGGCAGCCGCGTTCGGCCAGTTCGCGCACCAATTCCACTGCCCCAGTGGCCGCCGTGGAGGCAATTGCCAGGTCACGCTCGTGCTCCAGCAACCAGGCATGCTTGGCCGCCGCCACGTCTGCGGGCAAGGCCGCCAGGTGGGTGAGAATGTCGTCCTCGGCCGGGATGTCCAACGCCACGCGAATGGCGTCGAAGTCATGCACCGCCACGGTCAGGGTGCCGTCCATGTCGAACACCCAGTTACGTACCTCGCCCAGGCTCATGCCCAATCCTTACGATGGCGAATCAGGCCTTCCTGGCTTGACGATGCCACCAGTTGCCCGGCCTGGTTGAAGATGCTGCCGCGGCAGAAACCGCGGGAATTCCCGGCCCAGGGGCTGTCGGTTGCGTACAGCAGCCACTCGTCGGCGCGCAGGTTGCCATGGAACCACAACGAATGGTCGAGGCTGGCGATCTGCATGTCGCGCTGCCACACCGACTTGCCATGCGGCAGCAACGCCGTGGTCAGCAGGCCGAAGTCCGAGGCATAGGCCAGCAGGTACTTGTGCAGGGCGGGCACGTCGGGCAGGTTGCCGTCGGCGCGGAACCAGGCGTACTTCACCGGGTCGCCGGGCTTGGGATTGAACGGGTCGCGCTCAGTGACCGGGCGGATCTCGATCGGCTTGGCACACAGCACCTTATCGCGAATTCGCTCGGGTAACTGGTCGGCCATGGCGCGGGCCAGTTCCACTTCGGTCGGCAGGTTTTCCGGGCCGACCACGTCAGGCATCTGCGCCTGGTGTTCGAAACCTTCCTCGTCGTACTGGAACGATGCGCTGCAGGTGAAGATGGTCTGGCCCTTCTGGATCGCCGTCACCCGACGTGTGCTGAAGCTGCCACCATCGCGCACGCGGTCTACCGAGTACACCACCGGCAGGCTGGCATCACCCGGGCGCAGGAAGTAGCCGTGCAACGAATGCACATGGCGCGCGTCCTCGACCGTCTGGCTGGCCGCCGACAACGACTGGCCCAGCACTTGCCCACCGTACAGCTGGCGGAAGCCCAGGTCCTGGCTACGCCCACGGAACAGGTTCTCCTCGATGGATTCGAGGCTCAACAGGTCGACCAGGTCGTCCAACACATGACTCATCGGGGGTTCTCCTCGCAAGGCAACACGTCTCTACAGCGCTCGTAATGAAGGCAAATGATACAGGGTTTGTCATTCGCGCCGGGCATGGCCGTGCATTCAGGCGCGCAGGGTGCGCTCCCAGTGCGCGCGATCGATGCGGTACAGCACATGCGGGCGCAGCGGGTGGCCCACGGCCAGGCGGGGGTGTTCGAAGCTGCCGTTCAGGTCCTGCTGCATGCCGATGGCCTGCATCACCTTCTGCGACGGCAGGTTGCTCTCGCTAGTGAACGACACCACCTCTTCCAGGCGCAATTGGGCGAAAGCACAACGCAGGCAGGTCCACGCCGCCTCGCTGGCAAAGCCCAGGCCCCAGTGGCGACGCGCCAGGCGCCAGCCGATCTCTACTGCCGGGGCGAAAGGCGCGTCGAAGTTGACATTGAGCAACCCGGTCATGCCGATGAACGCGCCGCTGTCCTTGCGCTCCAGCGCCCACAGGCCAAAGCCGTACTCATTGAAATGCCCACGCACCCGGCCGATCAACGCAGCCGCCTCGACGCGCGTCAACGGCGCCGGAAAATAGCGCATCACCTGTGGGTCGGCGCACAGCGCGGCAAACTCGCGCAGGTCATCGTCATGCCATTGGCGCAGCACCAGCCGTGCGCTTTCCAGTTCAAGAATAGGGGTCATCGGGTTTGCTCCGGTTTACCGCCTTGCAGTTTACAGCGTAGGCGCGGGCGCGGGTTTCACCCAGCCGGCAGCCGCCAAATGCAATTTTCACACGCCCTTCACCAGCCCCCGACAGGCCACTTGGCAGGATGCCGCCATCCACCTCCGCGCCAGCCGCGGCACTGCCAACGGAGCAACGCATGCTATCGAGCAACATCCTGGGCCACCCAGCCATTCACGCCCGGCGCAAGCGGCGCCTGTCACGCAAAGCCCTCGGTGCCGCCCTTGGCCTGTGCATGGTCGTGGCGGCGTTGACCACCTGGCTGGCGACGAGGACGCATATCGTGGACCTTGGCAACGAACAACAACTGAGTGACAGCGGCCTGCTGCAAGACTGGGCCGACGGGGCAGTGATCGTGATGATCCGCCATGCCGAACGCTGCGACAGCGCCCCCGGGCCCTGCCTGGACGATCCCACCGGGATTACCGTGGCCGGCAGCCAGGCCGCCGGCCGTGTTGGCCAAGGGCTGCACCAACTGGGCCTGAACAACGCCGACTTACTCAGCAGCCCCAAGCTGCGCACCCGGCAAACCGCGCACTTCATCCTCGGCCAGGCGGTGGCCAGCGAGGACTGGCTGGAAGGCTGTGATAACCAGTTCGCCAGCGAAGCACTGTCCCGCAAGCGCCCAGGCCACAACCTGGTGCTGGTGACCCACAATGGCTGCATCGACCATTTCGCCCGCCAGCAGAACGTTGCGGGGGGTGAGCGCCAGAGTGGCTACGCCAGCGCCCTGTTCGTGTCGGTGGATGGCAACGGCAAGGCACGCATCCTCGGGCGCCTGAACGAACCGGACTGGCAGCGCGTATTGGCCAGCGCAGGGCGATAACTGGCAAGATCAGCACTGGCCCTGACTGCGACCCCACCCATGCCGTTGCCGCTGATCTACCACGAAGACTACAGCCCGGAGTTCCCCGCCGAACACCGCTTCCCGATGGACAAGTTCCGCCTGCTGCATGACCACCTGGTCGACAGCGGGCTGACCACCGACCAGGCGTTGCTGCGCCCGGACATCTGCCCCAACGACATCCTCGCCCTGGCCCACGACCGCGGCTATATCGAGCGTTACATGAACGGCGACCTGTCCCGCGAGGACCAGCGTCGCCTCGGCCTGCCCTGGAGCGAAGCTCTGGCCCGGCGTACGGTGCGGGCAGTGGGCGGCTCGCTGCTCACCGCCGAGATGGCGCTGCAACATGGCATCGCCTGCCACCTCGCCGGCGGCACCCACCATGCCCATTACGACCACCCCGCCGGCTTCTGCATCTTCAACGACCTGGCGGTGATCAGCCGCTACCTGCTGGAGGCCGGCCGGGTACACCGGGTACTGATCTTCGACTGCGATGTGCACCAGGGCGACGGTACCGCGCGCATCCTGCACGACACCCCAGAGGCCATCACCGTGTCGTTGCATTGCGAACAGAATTTCCCGGCCCGCAAGGCTCAGAGCGACTGGGACATCCCCCTGCCCCGCGGCATGGGCGACGCGGCCTACCTGAAGGTGGTGGATGACACCCTCAACTACCTGCTGCCGCTCTATCAACCCGACCTGGTGCTGTATGACGCCGGCGTCGATGTGCACAAGGACGATGCCCTGGGCTACTTGCAACTGACCGACGCCGGCCTGGCCGCCCGTGACGAAGCGGTGCTGCGCCACTGCCTGGGCCGTGACATCCCGGTGGTTGGCGTGATTGGCGGCGGCTACAGCAAGGACCGCGAAGCCTTGGCCAGGCGCCATGGCATCCTTCACCACAGCGCGGCCCGGGTCATCAGTTGTTCACAATGACTGTGGAACCGCTTGTGGATAACCTGCTGGAAAGCTGCTGTAGCCCTTTGTACGCATGGCCTGCAGAACTATGATCATTTTTTGATCAGTGCTTCGATGGGCAGCGCTGCGCTAGAATGCGCCTCTTTTCCACAGCCTGCGGCCCACCATGCCCGATCTGAACCCTGCCTCCCCTCCTCCCGCCGTCGTCATCGGTGGCGGCCCAGCCGGCCTGATGGCCGCCGAAGCACTGGCCCAGGCAGGCCTGGCGGTCGAGGTGTTCGACGCCATGCCTTCGGTGGGGCGCAAGTTCCTGCTAGCGGGTGTTGGCGGCATGAACATTACCCACTCCGAGCCTTACCCGGCGTTCGTGTCACGCTATGCCGAGCGCCGGGGCGAAATCGATGCGCTACTGGGCGGCTTCGACGCAGACGCCTTGCGCCAGTGGATTCACGGCCTGGGCATCGAAACCTTCGTCGGCAGCTCTGGGCGGGTGTTCCCCACCGATATGAAAGCCGCCCCCCTGCTGCGCGCCTGGCTGAAGCGCCTGCGCGACGCCGGAGTAGTTATCCACACCCGCCATCGCTGGTTGGGCTGGAATGCCGACGGTGCCTTGAGGATCGCTTATCCACAGGGCGAGCTCGCGGTGAAGGCCGCGGTCGTGGTACTGGCGCTGGGTGGCGGCAGCTGGGCTCGGCTTGGTTCGGATGGGGCCTGGCAGCCACTTCTGGCCGAACGGGCTGTGGATATCTCGCCCTTGCAGCCAAGCAACTGCGGCTTAGAGGTGGAAGGCTGGAGCGCATTGCTGAAAGAAAAATTCGCCGGGGCACCGTTGAAGAACATTGCCCTCAGCGTCCCGGGCAGCGCGCCACGCAAGGGCGAGTTCATCCTCACTGCGCAGGGTGTGGAAGGCAGCCTGGTGTATGCCTGGTCAGCGCCAGTGCGTGAAGCCATCAACCGCGACGGCCAAGGGGTACTGCTGCTCGACCTGCTGCCAGACAAGCCTGTGGACAAGATTGCCCAGGCACTGGCCAAGCCACGCGGTTCGCGCTCAATGGCCAAGCATCTGCACAGCCAGCTGGGGATTGATGGCGTCAAGGCGGCGCTGCTGCGTGAGCTGACCGATCAGGTGACCTTTGCCGACCCACAGGCGCTGGCCCGTGCGATCAAGGCGCTGCCGATCACACTGGTGCGAACGCGGCCGCTGGATGAAGCGATCAGTAGCGCTGGCGGGGTGCGTTTCGAGGGGCTGGATGAGGGGTTGATGGTCAAGGGCATGCCGGGGGTGTTCTGTGCCGGCGAGATGCTCGACTGGGAAGCGCCGACCGGGGGTTACCTGCTGACCGCGTGCTTTGCCAGCGGCTTGCGCGCCGGGCGGGCGGCGGCAGATTGGCTCACTCGGGTTTCCTGACAGATTTTGGGGCTGCTTTGCAGCCCATCGCGACACAAGGCCGCTCCTACAAGGGTTGCACAATGGCTACGGCTTGCGCTGTACCTGTAGGAGCGGCCTTGTGTCGCGAAAGGGCCGCAAAGCGGCCCCAAAATCTCAAGGCTTACGCTTACGCGGCCCACCATTGAAGCTAGGCACCTTGCGCACTGCTTTCACCGCCGGCTCCGGCTCGCCACTGTCCATCCAGCGCCCCAGCCCGCGTTTGGCGCTGTTCTCTTTCGGCTTCTTGGGCTTCTTCGGCTTCTTGATCACCTGGCCGCTGGCGTCGGTCATCGGCACCCGGTGCTCAGGGATGAAGTCCGGCTCCTCATGGCGCGGCAAGGTCTGCCGGGTCAGCACTTCGATGGCCGACAGCATTTGCACTTCATCCGCACACACCAGCGAAATCGCCTCGCCTTTGTTGCCTGCCCGCCCGGTACGCCCGATGCGATGCACGTAATCTTCGGCAACGATCGGCAGGTCGAGGTTGACCACCAGCGGGAGGTCGTCGATATCCAGGCCACGGGCTGCCACGTCGGTTGCCACAAGCACCTGAATCTCGCGGGCCTTGAAGCTGTCCAGCGCACGCTGGCGGGTGGCCTGCGGGCGGTCGCCGTGGATGCCGTCGGCGTTCACGCCTTCAGCCAGCAAGCGCTCCACCAGCTGGTCGACACCGTTACGGGTCTTGGCAAACACCAGTACCTGCGTCCAGCGCTGTTTGCGCAGCAGGTGGCAGAACAGGTCTTCCTTGCGCTTTTTATCCACAGGCACCAGCCACTGCTTGACGCTGGAGGCGGCAGCGTTGCGCGGGCTGACTTCGATGCTGAGCGGGTCGTTCAAGGCCAGCCCGGCAAGCACGCGAATCTGGTCCGAGAACGTGGCGGAGAACAGCAGGGTCTGGCGCTTGCGTGGCAGCGCGGCGTACACCGACTGCAGCTCTTCGGCAAAGCCCAGGTCGAGCATGCGGTCGGCTTCGTCCAGCACCAGGGTTTGCACCTGGTTGAACTTCACCGCGTTCTGCCGGAACAGGTCAAGCAAGCGGCCCGGGGTGGCCACCAGCAGGTCGACACCACGGCGCAAGCGCATCATCTGCGGGTTGATGCTGACCCCGCCATACACCGCGTAGGTGCTCAGCGGCAGGTTTTCGGCGTACTCCTGCACGTTGTTGTGCACCTGCTCGGCCAACTCTCGCGTCGGCACCAGTATCAGTGCGCGGATCGAGTTGGCGGCCACCTTCTCGCCCTCCAGTGCCAGGCGTTGCAGCACCGGCAGGGCAAAACCCGCGGTCTTGCCGGTGCCGGTCTGCGCCGCAGCCATCAGGTCACGGCCGGCCAGCACAGCGGGGATGGCCTGGGCCTGCACCGGGGTCGGGGTGGTGTAGTCCAGCTGCTGCAGGGTGCGCAGCAACGGTTCGATCAGGCCGAGTTTGGCGAAATTCATGGCAATACCGTAAGGGGGGTTCAGCGAAGGCGGCAAGTTTACCGCATCACCCCCTTACTTGCAGATTTCGCCTTTCAACGGCTGCACTGGCTCAGGTGCCTTGCGCCACTGCGGCAGGCCGATCAGTACCACCGCGCCAATGATAACCGCCATGGCCACGCACTCTTCGGCGCCAATTTGTTCACCGGCAAAGACGATGCCCAGCAACACCGCCACCCCCGGGTTGACGTAGGCATAGCTGGTGGCGGCCGCCGGGCGCACATGCTTGAGCAGGTACATGTAGGCACTGAAGGCCAGGATCGAGCCGAAGAACACCAGGTAGGCCAGCGCGCCCCAACCAGCGGCGGTCGGCATCTGCGTCATGCGTTCGCCCGACAACACGCTGCCCAGCAACAGCACCGCACCACCCACGAGCATTTCTGCGGCGCTGGCCATGGGCCCCTGGGGCAGCGGCAAGCTCTTGCTCCACACCGAGCCGAACGCCCAAGACGCCGCCGCAAAAATGATCAGCGCCGCCCCCATTGGGCTTGCCTGCAAGTTGGAGCCCAGGTTGAGCAGGCCGATACCCACCAGCCCCAGGGCGATGCCCGCCCACTCCAGCCTGGAGTTGCGGTGACCGAACAACAGGCCGAACAGCAAGGTGAACAATGGCACTGTCGCCACCGCCAGCGCCGCCACGCCCGACGCTACCCCGGCATGCTCGGCCACGGTCACGCCGCCGTTGCCGCAGCTGAGCAGCAAAAAGCCGATTGCCCCTGCCGCTCGCCACTGCGGCCAGGTCGGCGCTGGTGCACCACGCCAGCGCAAAAAACCATACAGCAGGCCGCCAGCAATCAGGAAGCGCACCCCGGCCATGAGCATCGGCGGCCAGCTCTCCACCCCGATACGAATGAACAGGTAGGTAGAGCCCCAGACCAGGTACAGGGCCAGGAAAGCACCGATGAGCAACAACGGGAAGCGACGGGAGGCAGGCATGGGAAAAACTCGAAATCCGTTTACGGGTAATTCAGTTTAACGGCCTGCCGGGGTGTAGTTGCGTTACAGAACCGGCTCAAATGAGCAGCACACTTTTGGTGCGTCCGGCTTGGGCTCTGGCGGACCTCAGCGGAACTTGGCCAGGGCTTCGCGCACCTTCGCGGCAGGCACTTTCTGCAGGCGGCAAAGCAGGCTGTGGGACAGTTGCTGGATACCGTGGGCCTGGCGCAGTTCGCCGACCAGGTGTTGCAGCAGGTTGGCAGCCATCTCGGCATCGGCCATGGCCCGGTGCGCGGTACCGGTATCCGGCAGGCCGGCCCAGCGGGTCAGGGTGCCCAGCTTATGGTTCGGTGCCATCGGCAGCAGGCGCCGGGACAGCAGCAGGGAACAGGCGAAAGACTGGCTGCGGCTGCGGCCGATACGGCTCAGTTCGTAATCCCAGAACTTCTGGTCGAACGCGGCGTTGTGTGCCAGCAGCGGCGTGCCCCCGACAAACTCGGCCACTTCGTTCATCACTTTGTCCACCGGTGGCGCGCTGCGCAACATGGCGGTGGTGATGCCGGTCAGCCCGGCAACGAAGGCCGGCACTGGCACGCCCGCGTTCATCAGGCTCTGGTAGCGCTCGACAATGCGCCCGTCTTCCAGCATTACCACCGCCACTTCGGTGGCACGGCAGCCGGCTCCGGGGGAGATACCGGTGGTTTCAAAGTCGATTACAGCAATACGTTCCATCAACAGCGCCTCAGTGTTTGAGCAACAGCTTACCCTCGATGGGCACATAACGGGTGGCCGAACGGATCAGCGACAATGCGGTGAGCCCGGGCACCCCATACACCACGGCCTCTGTACCGTGACGCTGGATCACCCGTTCCAGCAGCAGGTCGAAATCACCATCGCCAGAGGCCAGCACCACCTGGTCGACCCGGCTAGCGGCATCGATCACATCCAGGGTAATGCCCACATCCCAGTCACCTTTGGCCGAGCCATCGCTGCGCTGGATGAAGGGCTTGAGGCGCACATCGAACCCGAGGTTGCGCAAGATCTGCTGGAACTGCTGTTGCTTGCTGTCGCCACGGTCGATGGCATAGGCCACCGCTTCAACAATTTGCCCTTCGCGGCTTACATCGGACCACAGGGCGGTGTAGTTGAAATGGCAACCGTGGGCTTGGCGCACGGTGTAGTAGAGGTTCTGCACATCGGCGAACAGCGCGATCTTTTTCACCTGGGAACCTCATGGTCGGCCTGGAATGCAGGGGGCTGCTGTGCAGCCCTTTCGCGACACAAGGCCGCTCCTACAGGGAATTGCGTACCCGTGTAGGAGCGGCCTTGCGTCGCGAAAGGGGCGCGGCGCGCCCCCAGAAATGCCAGCAGTATGCCAGACCTGTCAGACGTACGAATCGTCGTCCGAGAAGAACCCGCCATCGTCGCTGCCGTAATCGGTGTCGGCATAACCGCCCTGGTCATTGCCCCAACCACCGTTGTCAGCCACTTGCTGCTGCCCGCCCTGATCGTTCCAGCCGCCGCTGTCACTGGCTGGCGTTGGCTCTTCCTTGATCACCTCGACCACTTCTTCCGGCTGCGAGTTGTGGTTGAACAGGCTGCTGATGCCCTGCGCCAGCAACACACCACCGGCCACACCGGCTGCAGTCTGCATGGCCCCACCGAGGAAGCTGCTGGCACCACCGCGCGCCGGCGCTGCGCCAAAACCAGGCTGCTGCGCCGGCGCTTGTGGCTGGGAAAAGCCCGGGGCCGACGGTTCACGCCAGCCACCCCCCGAGGCCACCGGGGCTGCAGCAGGACGCTGCGGCTGTGCGGCTGGAGCCGTACTGCGCCCACCCGAACCAAAAATGCTCGACAGGAAGCCACCGCCGCCATTACCCGGCGCGCTGTTGCCAGCTGGTGCGGCCTGAGCCTGGGCCCGAGCCTGCTGCAACTCGGCTTCCAGCTGCTTGTTCTGTTCGTCGAGGCGCTTGATCGCGGCCTCCTGCACCAGAATCGCCTGGGCCATGTAGTAAGGCGCCGCTGGCTGCTGGCTCAGGTGTTGCTCGATGCACGCCTGAGCCTGCGCGTCACGCGGCTGGTTTGGGTCTTCGGCTTGCTTGATGCGGCCGAACAGGCCGTCGATCAGGGTTTGTTCTTCAGTGTTCATGGGGCGACCTCGTGGGGTACCGGGACAACGGACAGCGTCAAAGATGGGGTGTAGCGGCACGGGATTCAATCACTGGCGCCGTGAAACTTTTTTCAGCAAGTGACAGCCGCGCGCCTGCTTTGGGCTAAAGTTAGGCCCCTGTTTTTACTGCCATGCGATGTTGACTGATGAATCCGCTGAGCGTTCTGCGCGACTCCCTGTACTTCTTCCGCCGCCACCTGCCGAGCATCCTCCAGCTGTGCCTGCCGCTGGTGGTACTGGAAGCCTTGCTCACCCAGTTGCTGTACCAGCAACTGGGCGACCAGGCATCGCCGGCCTACGGCATGCTGGTGAGCCTGCTGTTCTACCCGCTGTACAGCGCGGCACTGATTCTTTACCTGCACACCCGCAGCAATGGCCAGGACATCGGCAAGCGCGACCTGTTCGCCCGCGCCCTGCAGCTATGGCCGCAACTGGCCTTGCTGATCCTGATCAGCTCGCTGCTGATCATGGCCGGCCTGGCGCTGTTCATCTTCCCGGGGGTGTGGATCATGATCAACCTGGTGTTCGCCGAGTACCTGCTGGTGCTGCGCGGCCTG
>CP119325.1:300000-380000 GCA_029202525.1 Candidatus Pseudomonas phytovorans | reverse complement strand
GACGAACCTCTGGTGTTCCGGTTGTCACGCCAGTGGCATTGCCGGGTAGCTATGTTCGGAAGAGATAACCGCTGAAAGCATCTAAGCGGGAAACTTGCCTCAAGATGAGATCTCACTGGGATCTAGAATCCCCTGAAGGGCCGTCGAAGACTACGACGTTGATAGGTTGGGTGTGTAAGCGCTGTGAGGCGTTGAGCTAACCAATACTAATTGCCCGTGAGGCTTGACCATATAACACCCAAGCAATTTGTGCAGGCCTCTGAACAAGAAGCGCCAAATTGTGGTGGTGAAGACGAAAGAACCGAAAGTTCGAACGTACCCACAAATATCACATATCCGGATTCGCTGGGCTGTCCATCTGGACATTCTGGCTACAGAATTTCTTGACGACCATAGAGCATTGGAACCACCTGATCCCATCCCGAACTCAGTAGTGAAACGATGCATCGCCGATGGTAGTGTGGGGTTTCCCCATGTGAGAGTAGGTCATCGTCAAGATTCATTTCGCAAAACCCCTATCTGCGCATGCAGGTAGGGGTTTTGTCTTTAAGTAGAAGCTATCGCTTCTCCTGGTAGGCTAAGCAGCCAGCCGGTGGTTGTAAAAGGTGGTTGACAGCGTTTTTGAATGCTGTATTATTCACCTCCCGCGACGAGAGATCGAAGCGAGTTAAGTGTTTGAAGTTGAACGAGATTCTCGCAAAAAACTTCAAAATAAACGCTTGACAGGCTCTGAGGAAAGCGTAGAATGCGCGCCTCGGTTGAGACGAAAAGCTCTTAACCAAACGCTCTTTAACAAATTGAATCAAGCAATTCGTGTGGGTGCTTGTGAGTATGGACTGATAGTCAAAAAGATTATCAGCATCACAAGTGACCATGCGAGAAATCACATAGTCATTTGAGATTGCTGAGCCAAGTTTAGGGTTTCTTAAAAACCCAAGCAGTATTGAACTGAAGAGTTTGATCATGGCTCAGATTGAACGCTGGCGGCAGGCCTAACACATGCAAGTCGAGCGGATGAGAAGAGCTTGCTCTTCGATTCAGCGGCGGACGGGTGAGTAATGCCTAGGAATCTGCCTGGTAGTGGGGGACAACGTTTCGAAAGGAACGCTAATACCGCATACGTCCTACGGGAGAAAGCAGGGGACCTTCGGGCCTTGCGCTATCAGATGAGCCTAGGTCGGATTAGCTAGTTGGTGAGGTAATGGCTCACCAAGGCGACGATCCGTAACTGGTCTGAGAGGATGATCAGTCACACTGGAACTGAGACACGGTCCAGACTCCTACGGGAGGCAGCAGTGGGGAATATTGGACAATGGGCGAAAGCCTGATCCAGCCATGCCGCGTGTGTGAAGAAGGTCTTCGGATTGTAAAGCACTTTAAGTTGGGAGGAAGGGCATTAACCTAATACGTTAGTGTTTTGACGTTACCGACAGAATAAGCACCGGCTAACTCTGTGCCAGCAGCCGCGGTAATACAGAGGGTGCA
Source organism: Candidatus Pseudomonas phytovorans (assembly GCA_029202525.1). Lineage (NCBI taxonomy): Bacteria > Pseudomonadati > Pseudomonadota > Gammaproteobacteria > Pseudomonadales > Pseudomonadaceae > Pseudomonas > Candidatus Pseudomonas phytovorans. The sequence goes on along the minus strand of CP119325.1, from coordinate 378,515 downwards.
AGCGTTAATCGGAATTACTGGGCGTAAAGCGCGCGTAGGTGGTTTGTTAAGTTGAATGTGAAAGCCCCGGGCTCAACCTGGGAACTGCATCCAAAACTGGCAAGCTAGAGTACGGTAGAGGGTGGTGGAATTTCCTGTGTAGCGGTGAAATGCGTAGATATAGGAAGGAACACCAGTGGCGAAGGCGACCACCTGGACTGATACTGACACTGAGGTGCGAAAGCGTGGGGAGCAAACAGGATTAGATACCCTGGTAGTCCACGCCGTAAACGATGTCAACTAGCCGTTGGAATCCTTGAGATTTTAGTGGCGCAGCTAACGCATTAAGTTGACCGCCTGGGGAGTACGGCCGCAAGGTTAAAACTCAAATGAATTGACGGGGGCCCGCACAAGCGGTGGAGCATGTGGTTTAATTCGAAGCAACGCGAAGAACCTTACCAGGCCTTGACATGCAGAGAACTTTCCAGAGATGGATTGGTGCCTTCGGGAACTCTGACACAGGTGCTGCATGGCTGTCGTCAGCTCGTGTCGTGAGATGTTGGGTTAAGTCCCGTAACGAGCGCAACCCTTGTCCTTAGTTACCAGCACGTAATGGTGGGCACTCTAAGGAGACTGCCGGTGACAAACCGGAGGAAGGTGGGGATGACGTCAAGTCATCATGGCCCTTACGGCCTGGGCTACACACGTGCTACAATGGTCGGTACAGAGGGTTGCCAAGCCGCGAGGTGGAGCTAATCTCACAAAACCGATCGTAGTCCGGATCGCAGTCTGCAACTCGACTGCGTGAAGTCGGAATCGCTAGTAATCGCGAATCAGAATGTCGCGGTGAATACGTTCCCGGGCCTTGTACACACCGCCCGTCACACCATGGGAGTGGGTTGCACCAGAAGTAGCTAGTCTAACCTTCGGGAGGACGGTTACCACGGTGTGATTCATGACTGGGGTGAAGTCGTAACAAGGTAGCCGTAGGGGAACCTGCGGCTGGATCACCTCCTTAATCGACGACATCAGCCTGCTGATGAGCACCCACACGAATTGCTTGATTCTTTGTAAAAGACGATGCTGTAACGCGACCCTGTTATAGGTCTGTAGCTCAGTTGGTTAGAGCGCACCCCTGATAAGGGTGAGGTCGGCAGTTCAAATCTGCCCAGACCTACCATTACTTGGTATTAGCCGTAGAATACGGGGCCATAGCTCAGCTGGGAGAGCGCCTGCCTTGCACGCAGGAGGTCAGCGGTTCGATCCCGCTTGGCTCCACCACTTTCGCCGTACACAGTAACTTGTCAGAACTTAGAAATGAACATTCGTTGATGAATGTTGATTTCTGACTTTTGTCAGATCGTTCTTTAAAAATTCGGATATGTGATAGAAATAGACTGACATGCACTTTCACTGGTGTGTGATCAGGCTAAGGTAAAATTTGTGAGTTCTGCTCGAAAGAGCAACGTACGAATTTTCGGCGAATGTCGTCTTCACAGTATAACCAGATTGCTTGGGGTTATATGGTCAAGTGAAGAAGCGCATACGGTGGATGCCTTGGCAGTCAGAGGCGATGAAAGACGTGGTAGCCTGCGATAAGCTTTGGGGAGTCGGCAAACAGACTGTGATCCAGAGATCTCTGAATGGGGGAACCCAGCCAGCATAAGCTGGTTATCTTGTACTGAATACATAGGTGCAAGAGGCGAACCAGGGGAACTGAAACATCTAAGTACCCTGAGGAAAAGAAATCAACCGAGATTCCCTTAGTAGTGGCGAGCGAACGGGGACCAGCCCTTAAGTTGGTTTGAGATTAGTGGAAGGCTCTGGAAAGTGCCGCCATAGTGGGTGATAGCCCCGTACACGAAAATCTCTTGTCAATGAAATCGAGTAGGACGGAGCACGAGAAACTTTGTCTGAATATGGGGGGACCATCCTCCAAGGCTAAATACTACTGACTGACCGATAGTGAACTAGTACCGTGAGGGAAAGGCGAAAAGAACCCCGGAGAGGGGAGTGAAATAGATCCTGAAACCGTATGCGTACAAGCAGTGGGAGCCTACTTTGTTAGGTGACTGCGTACCTTTTGTATAATGGGTCAGCGACTTATATTCAGTGGCGAGCTTAACCGAATAGGGGAGGCGTAGCGAAAGCGAGTGTTAATAGCGCGTTTAGTCGCTGGGTATAGACCCGAAACCGGGCGATCTATCCATGGGCAGGTTGAAGGTTGGGTAACACTAACTGGAGGACCGAACCGACTACCGTTGAAAAGTTAGCGGATGACCTGTGGATCGGAGTGAAAGGCTAATCAAGCTCGGAGATAGCTGGTTCTCCTCGAAAGCTATTTAGGTAGCGCCTCATGTATCACTGTAGGGGGTAGAGCACTGTTTCGGCTAGGGGGTCATCCCGACTTACCAAACCGATGCAAACTCCGAATACCTACAAGTGCCGAGCATGGGAGACACACGGCGGGTGCTAACGTCCGTCGTGAAAAGGGAAACAACCCAGACCGTCAGCTAAGGTCCCAAAGTCATGGTTAAGTGGGAAACGATGTGGGAAGGCTTAGACAGCTAGGAGGTTGGCTTAGAAGCAGCCACCCTTTAAAGAAAGCGTAATAGCTCACTAGTCGAGTCGGCCTGCGCGGAAGATGTAACGGGGCTCAAACCATGCACCGAAGCTACGGGTATCATCTTATGATGATGCGGTAGAGGAGCGTTCTGTAAGCCTGTGAAGGTGAGTTGAGAAGCTTGCTGGAGGTATCAGAAGTGCGAATGCTGACATGAGTAACGACAATGGGAGTGAAAAACTCCCACGCCGAAAGACCAAGGTTTCCTGCGCAACGTTAATCGACGCAGGGTTAGTCGGTCCCTAAGGCGAGGCTGAAAAGCGTAGTCGATGGAAAACAGGTTAATATTCCTGTACTTCCAGTTATTGCGATGGAGGGACGGAGAAGGTTAGGCCAGCCTGGCGTTGGTTGTCCAGGTTTAAGGTGGTAGGCTGGAATCTTAGGCAAATCCGGGATTCTAAGGCCGAGAGCTGATGACGAGTTGCCATTAGGCGACGAAGTGGTTGATACCATGCTTCCAAGAAAAGCTCCTAAGCTTCAGATAACTGGGAACCGTACCCCAAACCGACACAGGTGGTTAGGTAGAGAATACCAAGGCGCTTGAGAGAACTCGGGTGAAGGAACTAGGCAAAATGGCACCGTAACTTCGGGAGAAGGTGCGCCGGCGAAGGTGAAGGACTTGCTCCGTAAGCTTATGCCGGTCGAAGATACCAGGCCGCTGCGACTGTTTATTAAAAACACAGCACTCTGCAAACACGAAAGTGGACGTATAGGGTGTGACGCCTGCCCGGTGCCGGAAGGTTAATTGATGGGGTTAGCGCAAGCGAAGCTCTTGATCGAAGCCCCGGTAAACGGCGGCCGTAACTATAACGGTCCTAAGGTAGCGAAATTCCTTGTCGGGTAAGTTCCGACCTGCACGAATGGCGTAACGATGGCGGCGCTGTCTCCACCCGAGACTCAGTGAAATTGAAATCGCTGTGAAGATGCAGTGTATCCGCGGCTAGACGGAAAGACCCCGTGAACCTTTACTATAGCTTTGCACTGGACTTTGAATTTGCTTGTGTAGGATAGGTGGGAGGCTTTGAAGTGGGGACGCCAGTTCTCATGGAGCCATCCTTGAAATACCACCCTGGCAACTTTGAGGTTCTAACTCAGGTCCGTTATCCGGATCGAGGACAGTGTATGGTGGGTAGTTTGACTGGGGCGGTCTCCTCCCAAAGAGTAACGGAGGAGTACGAAGGTGCGCTCAGACCGGTCGGAAATCGGTCGTAGAGTATAAAGGCAAAAGCGCGCTTGACTGCGAGACACACACGTCGAGCAGGTACGAAAGTAGGTCTTAGTGATCCGGTGGTTCTGTATGGAAGGGCCATCGCTCAACGGATAAAAGGTACTCCGGGGATAACAGGCTGATACCGCCCAAGAGTTCATATCGACGGCGGTGTTTGGCACCTCGATGTCGGCTCATCACATCCTGGGGCTGAAGCCGGTCCCAAGGGTATGGCTGTTCGCCATTTAAAGTGGTACGCGAGCTGGGTTTAGAACGTCGTGAGACAGTTCGGTCCCTATCTGCCGTGGACGTTTGAGATTTGAGAGGGGCTGCTCCTAGTACGAGAGGACCGGAGTGGACGAACCTCTGGTGTTCCGGTTGTCACGCCAGTGGCATTGCCGGGTAGCTATGTTCGGAAGAGATAACCGCTGAAAGCATCTAAGCGGGAAACTTGCCTCAAGATGAGATCTCACTGGGATCTAGAATCCCCTGAAGGGCCGTCGAAGACTACGACGTTGATAGGTTGGGTGTGTAAGCGCTGTGAGGCGTTGAGCTAACCAATACTAATTGCCCGTGAGGCTTGACCATATAACACCCAAGCAATTTGCGCAGGCCTCTGAACAAGAAGCGCCAAATTGTGGTGGTGAAGACGAAAGAACCGAAAGTTCGAACGTACCCACAAATATCACATATCCGGATTCGCTGGGCTGTCCATCTGGACATTCTGGCTACAGAATTTCTTGACGACCATAGAGCATTGGAACCACCTGATCCCATCCCGAACTCAGTAGTGAAACGATGCATCGCCGATGGTAGTGTGGGGTTTCCCCATGTGAGAGTAGGTCATCGTCAAGATTCATTTCGCAAAACCCCTATCTGCGCACGCAGGTAGGGGTTTTGTCTTTAAGTAGGAACTACAGAGATTCGCAGGTACGTCCGAGTGACGGGCCAGCACACAGAATTTCTTGACGACCATAGAGCATTGGAACCACCTGATCCCATCCCGAACTCAGCAGTGAAACGATGCATCGCCGATGGTAGTGTGGGGTTTCCCCATGTGAGAGTAGGTCATCGTCAAGATTCAAACCCAAAGCCCCTGTCTGCAATGCAGACAGGGGCTTTGTCTTTTCCGGCTGTCTATATCGGTCAGAACTGATAGCTGACCGTGGCGCTGACATTGCGCTCTTCACCCATGTAGCAGTAGTTCAGGCTGGCACATGAGGTGATGTAGCTTTCATTGGTGAGGTTGTTGGCGTTAAGGCGCACATCCACACCCTTGAGCCCAACCTTGCCCAGGTCATAGCCGAGCGAAGCGTCGAACAAGGTGTAGGAAGGCACCTTCATGCTGTTTTCCGCATCCACCCAGCTGTAGCCCACATACCGCACTCCACCGCCCAGCCGCAGGCCATCCAGAGGCCCTTGGTGGAAGTTGTAGTCAGCCCACAGCGAGAACATCTGTTTCGGTGCCTGGGTTGGCGAATTGCCCTTGTTATCGAGGCTGCCCGACGTCAGGCTCGGCATCGACCTGGCATATTCGATATCGGTAAAGGTGTAGCCGCCCAGCAGTTTGAGGCTGTCGGTCAGTTGCACATGGGCCTCCAGCTCCAGCCCTTGCGAGCGGACTTCACCTACCGGGCGATAGAAGTTTTCGTCAGGTTGCTTCGAGGCCAGGTTTTCCTGTTCGATGCGGAACACCGATGCGGTGAACAGGTTGTCGCTGCCTGGAGGTTGATACTTGATGCCTGCCTCCCATTGAGTGCCCTCGGTCGGTGCCAGCGGGCGACCTTCCTGGTCGGACACGGTATTGGGGTTGAACGACTCCGAGTAGCTGACGTAGGGCGCAATGCCGTTCTCAAACAAATAGAGCACCCCGGCCCGGGTAGTAAACCTGGAGCGCTGATCGCTGACCTTGGAGTTGCTGTCGCGATTCTCCTCGGACACCTTCACCCAGTCCTGGCGCAGACCCAGCGAGAAGCGCCACTGGTCCAGCTCCACGAGGTCCTGCAGATACACACCTGTTTGCTGCAAGCGCCGCTGATAGCGGTTTTCGCCCAGGACCTGAAGGTTGCCATTGCCGTACTGCGGATTGCCGGCGTCCAGCGGGTCGACCGTGCCATAACGCCATGCGACGTCGGCCTTGCGCCGCTGGTAGTCGGCGCCCAGCAGCAGGGTGTGTTTGGCTGCACCGGTGAAGAATTCTGCCTGCAGCATATTGTCGATGATGTACGAATGCAGGCGCTCGTCGCCCCCGGTATAGGCGCGGTTGAGTATGTTGCTGTCGGCATCCGCCCAGCCGGCCGAGTACACCTGGTCCATGGACACGTCGGAGTCCTGGTAGCGGAAGTTCTGCCGTGCGGTGAGCACATCGTTGAAGCGGTGCTCGAACTGGTAGCTGAAAGATTGCTGGGTGCGCTCGTAGTTGTCGATGCCCGGCTCGCCCTCGAAGAAGTGGTCTGACAAGCGCAAGCCGTTGCGCTTGTGCAGCATGCCGTCTGCAGGGTTGCCGCCGTGGTACCCGCCGTTAGGGTCGTGCTGCAGGTAAGCCTGCAATGTGAGCGAGGTGTCTTCGGTAAAGTCGACGCTGATGGCCGGGGCGATGGTGTAGCGTTCTTCCTTGGTGTGGTCGAACTGGGTGTCGGATGCATCAGCCAGGCCTGTCAGGCGATAAGCGATGCGCTTGTCGTCATCCACAGGGCCACTGAAGTCGAAACCCATGCCACGCTGGCCTTGGGTGCCGACCGTGGCCTGGATCTGACGGTAGGGGGTAAATAGCGGCTTCTTGGTGGTCAGTGCTACCAGGCCCCCCGGCGAGCTTCGCCCATACAGCACCGAAGAGGGCCCCTTGAGAATGTCGATCCGCTCAAGGAAGTACGGGTCGACCTGCATGGTGCTGTACGTGCCGTTGTCGCCCATCGACTTGAGCCCATCAACGTAGATGTTATCCACAGAGCCGTCGTTGAAGCCGCGCATGGCCACATAGTCGTAGCGATGGGTGGCACCGTAAGGGTTGGTGAGTACCCCAGGCGTGTAGCGCATTGCCTGGGCAACGGTCTGCGATCCCTGATCGTCCATCTGCTGGCGAGTCACCACCGAAACGGATTGGGATGTTTCCACCAATGGTGTGCTGGTCTTGGTCGCCACCTGGCTGTGCGTGGCGTTGTAACCTTCCATGCTGCCCAGCGCGTTGCCGAGGGTGAAGCTACGGATATCGGTGTCTGGCAATGACAGGGCGGCGCCTTGGGGCTGTGCCTGCAGCACATAGCTACGCCCGTCCTGGCTGACGGCTTCAAGGCCGCTGCCATTGAGCAGTTGGCGCAGCGCCTGATCGGTAGCGTACTGCCCTTGCAGGCCATGAGATTGCAACCCATCAGTGAGCTGAGGCGTACTCGAAAGGGTAATGCCGGCCTGGCGAGCGAACTGATTGAGTACGTCGGCCAGCTGGCCTGCAGGGATTGCGTAGTGATGACTCACTTGGGCTGTTTCAGCCGCTGCGCAAAGTTGCGGAACAGCTGCCATGCCCAAGGCAGTGCCAAACAGTGCGGCCCGGATGGCATGGCGCAAGCGTGCTGACTGCAGGACAGGTCGATAATCATTCGAGTTGAAAGTGTGGGTTAACACCGGGTTGGTAGACATGGAGGGTCCGTTGAAGAGTTGAGGGCAGAAGGTGTCGCTTACTGTCCTAGCCGGACCGGGATTGAAAACCCGCCAGAAATCGGTAAGCCCTTATCAGGCCATGCGCTCTACACGTACCCACCAGCGTGTCCGTTGGCGAAGTCTCACAGGCAGCGTCTGCGGTAGCAGTTGGAGCAGTTGCTCCGGGTCTTCGAGGCGGAACACTCCCGACAGGCGCAAATCGGCGATCTCGTCGCTGCAGCCCAGATAACCATGGCGATAGCGGCTGACCTGTGCGAGGAAGTCGGCCAGTCGCATGTCCTGGGTAACGATCAACCCTTCAGTCCAGGCCATCGCGTCCATGTCCAGGTGCGCGAGCCGCTGAGCACCTTGAGCATCCAGGCGCCAGCTCTGGCCGCTTTCGATCCACATCAGTTGGCCATTGCCAGGCCGGTGGATCGCCACTTTGCCGTGGCTGACACTGACACGCGTGCAGTCGTTGTCCTGATAGGCCACAAAGCGTCCTTCGAACGCTTCCAACAGCGCGTCGCGGATTTGTACCTGGACTGGATGCCGACCGTTGCAGGTAATCATCAGCTCTCCCTGCTTCAGGTGGACCAGGCGCTGCTGGCCATCGAAGGCCAGGTCTACGGCACTGCGGGTATTGAGTTGCATCAGTGAGCCATCGGGCAGGGTAAAGGCACGTCGCTCACCGGTGCTGGTTGCGTAGTCCGCGGACCATGCACTGATAGCATCGAGGTCCTTGGCCAGCCATGTCGCCGACCCCACCATGACAACGCCGCCCAGCAGCTTCAGCGCCTGCCGGCGGTGCAGGCGCTGCTGGCTGGTCTCCAGAGTCTGCAACGCCAACCCCGCCCCGGGGATCGAGCGCAGGTCAAGGTCCTGATGCAGGTGCACTACGCGTTGCCAGGCCTGTTCATGTTCGTGGTGGGCATTGCGCCATTGCGCGCACTGTTGCTGCAGAGTTGGCTCATGCCCGCCCTCACGCAGCCGCAGCACCCACTGGATGGCCTGCTTCACCGCTTTTGCATCAGGGCGTGCGCCAGTCATTGATTCAGCACTCGTCTTCGTAGCGCAGCACATAGCAATGGTAGAGCGCATCAGCGATGTAACGCTCTACGGTACGCACCGAGATGCCCATCTGCTCGGCAATGGCCTGGTGCTTCAGCCCCTCGCATTGGGCCAGCAGGAATGCGCGACGTACCTTGGGCTTGAGGCCATCGAGCATGCGCGCAATACGCTCAAGCAACTCCAGCAGCAGCTCGCGGGTTTCAGCCGAAGGGGCCTGTGCTTCCGGCACATGGGCCAATGCCTCCAGGTAAGCCCGGTGCAGCTCCTCGCGGCGCCAGTGATCGATGACCAATCCACGCGCTACCGTGCGAAGGAAGGCACGGGGGGTGTTGAGTTGCAGGTGTTCGCGGCGTTGCAGCAAGCGGACGAAGGTGTCATGGGCCAGGTCTGCGGCATCGGCGGCATTGCCCAGCTTGCTGCGCAGCCAGGCGTGCAACCAACCGTGGTGGTCACTGTAGAGCGTTTGCACGGAGTCATTGCTGGGCATAAGGGGAGGGCGCTGGCATCAATGGACATGAATGATAATTAGTCTCATTGTTGGCGTGACAAGATCAATTTGCAACCCATCTGCTCGCGCTGCACATAAAGCCGATTACCGGCTAACGCCCCCGTTGCGTATCCAGGTAATTGCGGATCACCCGTGCCCCGCTATTGAGGTGCTGTTCCAGCACCGCTATCGCTTCATCCACCAGCTTGTCGCTGGCCGCATCTACCAGTGCGTTGTGATCGTCCTGCGTCAGCTTGCCCAGGCCCATGGATGAAAGATGAAAACGCAGGAAGCGCTCTTCCTCGTTCAGTTCGTTCTCGATCAGTCGCAGCAACTTCCTGTTCGACGCCTTGCTGTACAGCGTCATGTGGAACAGGCGGTTCAGACGGCCGATTTCGGCATGGCGGGTTTCGTTCTCCAGTTGCTGGATGTAGCCACGGGCGCTGGCGATGTCGCTGGCATCAAGCAGCGGGATGGACTGGCGCAGCGCTTCGCTCTCAAGCAGTACGCGCAGGGCATAGGTGTCTACCGCATCCTCGCCGATCAACGGTGCAACCACCGCACCCTTGTGCATTTCCACTTTCAGCAGCGATTGCGCTTCAAGCTGGCGCAATGCCTCGCGCACGGGCATGCGGCTGACGCCAAACAAGGTGGCGAGCTCTTGCTGCCGCACGGCGGTACCAGGGGGGAGGCGGCCATCGAGGATGGCGCTACGCAGGCGTTCTTCGATCACGGCACGGGCCTGGTGCGGCGACAGCTGCTCGCTGGCCAGCACATTGCTCAATTTGATTTTATCGGCCACGCGACGACTGCCTCAACGATGACTAAAGTTGGATCCAATGACACTAGTAATAGCTTATGGGGGTTGTCAAACCAAGGCCCTTAGTGGAACGGGCGCCCAAAAGCGCGGCTATGGTGGATGAAGTCGCCTGCCAAAGGAAGCGACCTATAGAAGGATATAAATAGAAAGTGTAGGCCGGCTGACAGGCGGATGCATGATTGCAGGGTGCCATTGTTTTTTACGGTGGCAAGCCGCACCATCGCTGCTTTCGACTGGCCTGAACAGGGCTTCGCAGTGGCGATATCCTGGATGTTCAAAACCGTTGTGCGACGTGTCGGCTTTGCCGCGCTGCTGGGCAGTCTACTGCTGGGCGGCTTGCACGCGGATTGGGATTTCTCCCAGATCAGCCGCAAGTCGCAGGCGCTGTATGGCCCTCTAGGTGCCGGGCAGGGCCGTATTGATGCCTGGCAGAACCTTATGGCCACACAAAAGCAGGGTACCGAGCTTGAGCAACTGCAAGTGGTCAACCGCTTCTTCAACCAGCAATTGCGCTACGTCGAAGACATCGACCTTTGGCATGAGGTCGACTACTGGGCCACACCGGTGCAGGCACTGATCAAAGGAGCCGGGGACTGCGAGGACTACGCCATCGCCAAGTATTTCAGCCTGAGGCGCATGGGCATCCCCAGCGAAAAACTGCGCATTACCTACGTCAAGGCGTTGCGACAGAACCGGGCACATATGGTCCTGACGTATTATTCAAACCCACAGGCCCAGCCTTTGGTGCTCGACAGCCTGATGGACGCCATCAAGCCGGCAAGCCAGCGTACCGACCTGCTGCCGGTGTACGCCTTCAATGGCGAGGGCTTGTGGCTGACGGGCGCGGCAGGCAACAAGAAAGTCGGCGATACCAAGCGGCTGTCTCGCTGGCAGGATTTGCTGAAGAAAATGCAGGCCGAAGGGTTCCCGGCCGAGCCGGTTTACTGAAGGAGCACAGATGTCACTGTTCAAACAATTACTGTTGGCCATTTGCCTGTTCCTGGTAGTCGCCTTCAGTGGCAGCTTCATGGTCAGCCTGGAAAGCTCGCGTAGCCAGTACGTCAACCAGTTGCGCTCGCACGCCCAGGATGCGGCGACCGCGCTGGCGCTGTCGCTGACGCCGAATATCGACGACCCGGCAATGGTCGAGCTGATGGTCAGCTCGATCTTCGACAGTGGTTACTATGCAAGCATCAAGGTCGTCGACCTGGGCTCCAATGCTGTGCTGGTAGAGCGCCACGCCGAGCCGGACCCCGGCGGTGTGCCGCGCTGGTTCGTGCACCTGATCGGCCTGGAGGCCGCTGGCGGAGATGCCATCGTCAGCCGCGGCTGGCAGCAGGCCGCGCGGGTAGAAGTGATCAGCCACCCCATGTTTGCCATTGCCAAACTCTGGCAAAGCGCCTTGGGCAGCCTTGGCTGGTTGCTGCTGTGCGGTGCGGCCAGTGCCGTGCTCGGTGCCTTGCTGTTGCGTCGCCAGTTGCGCCCGCTGGACTATATGGTTGAGCAATCCCACGCCATTGCGCGCCGCGAATTCCTGAGCCTGCCCGAGCTGCCGCGCACGCCGGAGCTACGCCGCGTGGTGCAGGCGATGAACCAGATGGTCGAGAAGCTCAAGGCGCTGTTCACCGAGCAGGCCGAGCGTAGCGAACGGCTGCGTGCGGAGTCTTACCAGGACAGCCTGACCGGGCTTTCGAACCGCCGCTATTTCGAGATGCAGCTGAACACTCGGGTAAGCAACCTGGAAGACGCGCGCGCCGGCTACCTGCTATTGCTGCGTGTCCAAGGGCTGGCAGGGCTGAACGCACGCCTTGGCGGCCAGCGTACCGACCAGTTGCTGCAGGCCGTGGGTGAGCAGTTGCGCCGAACCTGCGCCAGCTTCCCGGAAACCAAAGACCTGATTTCCCGCAGCCGCGGTGGCGAGTTTGCCGTGCTGGCGCCGGGCATGGTGCATGAAGAAGCGGTACACCTTGCCCAGGCCCTGGAAGCGACACTGCAAAGCCTGCACGAGACCGGTGCCAGTGATATCGACCCGGTGGCCTGTATCGGCCTCGCGCCGTTCAGCCCCGGTGATGCACCGCAGGCGTTGCTCAAGCTCGCAGACGAGGCCCTGGCCCGCGCCGAGAACCAGCCGACCCCAGGCTGGGTGTGCCTTGAACAAGGTGTGGCTGCCGTTGCGGCGGACAGCCAGCATGCTTGGCACGAGCGGCTTGATCAGGCATTCATCAATGGGCGTTTTGAACTGTTCTTCCAACCCGTGGTGGATTGCGGCACGGCCCAACGGGTACTGCACCACAAGGTGATTTCACGCCTGCAGGATGGCCAGGGCGAGGCATTGCCGGCGGGGCGCTTCCTGCCCTGGCTTGAACGCTTTGGCTGGATGCCACGGTTGGACGTGCTGGTGCTGGAGAAAGTGCTGGCGCACCTGCGTGGGCATGACCAGGTACTGGCGGTGAACCTGTCCGCTGCCACCCTGGCCGACCCAAAGGCCTTGCAGCGAGTCTTCGAATTGCTGGGCCAGAACGTGGCCATGGGGCCGCGTCTGGTATTTGAAATTGGTGAAGAGCAGTTGCCCGAGCAGGCAGCCCTGGAGCAACTTACCCGGCGCCTGCACGGGCTTGGCTTCGGCCTGGCGCTGCAACGCTTTGGCGGGCGCTTCAGCATGATCGGCAACCTGGCGCACCTGGGCCTGGCTTACCTGAAGATCGACGGTAGCTATATCCGCAATATCGACCATGAGCAGCACAAGCGGCTGTTCATCGAAGCGATCCAGCGTGCTGCGCACAGCATCGATTTGCCGCTGATTGCCGAGCGGGTCGAAACCGAAGGGGAGCGGCTGGTGCTGCAGGAAATGAGGGTAGGCGGTATTCAGGGGCAGCTGGTTGGTGAACCGGCGCCCTGGCGCTGAGTTCTGGTACTGGCAGTTCCGGCCCTATCGCCGGCAAGCCAGCTCCCACAGGTACTGCACCAACTTCAAAGCCTGTGCAGTACCTGTGGGAGCTGGCTTGCCGGCGATAGGGCCAGAGGAGCCACTACAAAGCAGTAGCAATGCTCATCACCGCTCGCGTAGCGCCTCCGACCGCGCCTTCATGATCGGCTTGAGCAGGTAGCTCATGATGGTCTTCTTGCCGGTCATGATATCCACCGTCGCCACCATCCCCGGAATGATCAGCAACGGCTTCTCGTCAGTGCCCAGGTGACTGCGGTCGGTGCGCAGCTTGATCAGGTAGTAGGTGGTCTTCTTGTCTTCGTCGGTGATGGTGTCGGCGCCGATCTGCTCCAGCTTGGCCTTGAGCCCACCGTAGATGGTGTAGTCGTAGGCCGTGAACTTGACGGTCGCCTCCTGCCCCGGGTGCAGGAAGGCGATGTCCTTGGGCAGGATCTTCGCTTCGATCACCAGCGTGTCGTCCAGTGGTACCACTTCGATGATATCGCTGCCAGGCTGGATCACCCCGCCGATGGTGTTGACCAGCATCTGCTTGACGATACCGCGTACAGGCGAAGTGACCATGGTGCGGTGCACCCGATCGTCCAGTGCCTTGCTGGTGGCCGTGGCCTTGTTCAGCTCGGTGCGCGCCTCGTTCAGCTGGGTCAGCGCTTCACTGCGGAATTTGCCTCGGGTTTCCTCGATCTTGCTTTGCACCTCGCGGATGGCCGCCTCGGCGCGTGGGATGGCCAGTGCGGTAGAGTCCAGCTGGCCACGGTTTTCCACTTCGGCGCGGCGCAGGCGCAGCACTTCGACCTGGGAGATCGCACCGGTTGCCACCAGCGGTTCGGACATGCCGATTTCTTTGCGCAGCAACTCAAGGCTGCTGGCGTACTGGGCGCGTTTGGAGCTGTACTCACGTAGCTCCTGCTGGCGCTGAACCAGCTGCTGCTGCAGGCCGCCAATCTCGTCCTGCAGTTGCTGGCGCCGGCTCTGGTACAGCGATTCTTCACTGGCCGCCTGGCTTGGTGCGGCTTTGCGCAGTTCTTCGTCGATCTTCAGCGGGCGGTCCTCTACCTCGGCACTCAGGCGCTCGACCCGCAGCGCCATGGCCAGGCGGTCGGCCTCGGTTTCGCCCACGTTGGAGGCGAAGCGGGTTTCATCCAGGCGCAGCAGCGGCTGGCCCACTTCGACGATCTGCCCTTCCTTGGCGAAGATTTCGGCGACGATACCGCCCTCCAGGTTCTGGATCTTCTGCACCTTGGACGACGGAATGGCCTTGCCTTCACCCCTCGTGACCTCATCGATGGGGGCAACGCTGGCCCACACGATCAGGAACACGAAGAACAGGATCACGCCCCAGATGGTCAGCCGCACAACCCGCGGCGCATCTTCGATCAGGGCCTTGTTGACCTCAGGCAGCGGTTGACCGCCCAGAGAGTCGGAACCTTTGAAGTAGCGGCGCAGGCCATCCTTGAATTGCCCCATATCCAGCTTATGCAACACTGATCTGCCCCTTCTTCAGCGCATCCATGACCGCGGCTTTCGGGCCGTCGGCGACAATCTGCCCGCGATCGATCACGATCAGCCGGTCCACCAGCGACAGCAGCGAGGCACGGTGCGTGACCAACAGTACCGTCTTGCCTTCCACCACCGCTTGCAGGCGCTGTTTGAGTCGCTCTTCGCCGGTGTTGTCCATGGCACTGGTCGGTTCGTCCAGCAACAGGATCTGCGGGTTGAGCAGCAGCGCGCGGCCCAGGGCGACGTTCTGCCGCTGGCCGCCGGACAGGTTCTGCCCGCGCTCACCCACCTGCAGTTCGTAACCGTCCGGGTGCAAACGGGCGAACTCATGCACGCCCGCCAGCTCGGCGGCCTGCAGGATCAGTTCGTCCTCGATGTAGCGGGCACCGCTGACCAGGTTATCGCGCAGGGTGCCGGCCAGCAGCTGGATGTCTTGCGGTACATAGCCGATGTTGTGGCGCAGTTCGCTGACGTCGATCTGGCGAATGTCCACGCCATCGACCAGCAGTGAGCCGCCATCGGCTTCGTACAGGCCGACGATGAGCTTGGCCAGCGAGCTTTTGCCCGAGCCACTGCGCCCGATGATGCCGACCTTCTCGCCGGGGCGGATGGTCAGGTTGATGTTCTTCAGGGCCAGGTTCTGCTGGTTCGGGTAGGTGAAGTCGACCCCGCGGAACTCGACACTGCCCTGCAGTACCTTGCGGCTCAGCGGGCGCTCTTCGAAGTTGCGCTCTTGCGGCAATTCCATCATGTGGTCGGTGGCAACCATGGTCACCTTGGCCCCCTGGTAGCGGGCGAGCAGGCCGTTGAGCTGGCCTAGCGGGCCGAGGGCGCGGCCGCTGAGCATGTAGCACGCCACCAGGCCGCCCATGCTGAGGTTGCCGTCGATGATCAGGTACACACCGACGCAGATCATCGCCACGCCCGCCAGTTGCTGGATCAGCATGGTGATGTTCATCGCCAGGCTCGACAGCACCTTCACACGCAGTTCCAGGCGGCTGAGGGTGCCGAGAGTCTGCTCCCACATGTACTGGCGTTCGCTCTCGGCGTTGTTGACCTTTACCGCATCCAGGCCGGCCAGGGTTTCGATCAGGCTGGACTGGCGCTCGGAGGCCAGGGCCATGGTCCGCTCCATGGTCGCCATCAGCGGCCGCTGCAGCGCATAGCCGATACCAAGGGCCAGTGGGAAGGCAATGATCGGGATCCACACCAGGTGCCCGCCAATGATGGCGATGACGATCAGGATAAGGACGGTGAACGGCAGGTCGATCAGACTGGTCAGGGTCAGTGAAGCGAGGAAGTCGCGCAGGCCCTGGAACTCGTGAATGTTCTGGGCAAAGCTGCCGACCCTCGCCGGGCGGTACTTCATCGACATGCCGACGATGCGCTCGAACAGGGTCGCCGAGATGATCAGGTCGGTCTTCTTGCCGGCCAGGTCCAGGCACAGGCCGCGCAGGCCCTTGAGGATCAGGTCGAAGACATAGGCACCGGCGATACCGATGGCCAGCACCCAAAGTGTTGACGTTGCCTGGTTCGGCACCACGCGGTCATACACGTTCATCACGAACAGTGGTGCGGCCAGGGCGATCAGGTTGATCACCAGGCTGGCGGCGATGGCGTCGATATACAGCCACTTGCTGCGCAACAGGGTATCGCGGAACCACGACTTTGCCCGCGGGATCAGGTTGCCGTGGTTGACATCGAACTTGTGCTGCGGCTGGGCGAAGAACACCCGGCCGCTATAGTCGCTTTGCAGGGCTTCGCGGCTGACGTGCACCTCACCGCCGTCGCTCTCGCTGAGCAACAGGCGAGCAGTGTCTTCGTTCTCCCAGCCCAGCAGGACGGCACTGCGGCCTTCTTTTAGCAGCAGCATCGCCGGCATGGCGATGCTCGGGATCTGCTCCAGCTTGCGCTGCAACAAGCGCCCTTGCAGGCCGGCCCGGGCGGCGGCACGGGGCAACAGCTCGGGGCTCAGGCGCTGGGCGGGCAGCGGCAGGCCGGTGGTCAGCATGACCCGGCTGGCAGGTTTCTGGTGCAGGACACACAGGCTCAGCAGGCTATCCAGCAAAGGATCGTCATGCTGACTGCGTGGATCATGGCTGAGTTGGACTCGACTGACTTCAGATTCCACGCGGCGCTCTCTTCATCCTTGTGGTGGGTGGGGTGGGTGAGCTGCCGATAAGGTCTGGCGCGGCTCGCCCTGGCTTTCAATGGTGCTGCCAAGCGGTGTAGGTGAGGGCTACGACGCCCTCACGGCTGAGCAGACGGCCAATGGTCGCCTCGAATCGGTACTGAGTAAACAGTTGTACGTCGTTCATTGCTACCAGATTGCTCATGAGCAGCAGGTGTTTCATCTTTGACCCGGTCTGCGTACAGGCTGGAGCATTTTTCAGCAGCATAGACTGCCATACAGGCAGTGAGGGTGTGCCCGAAGATCGAACTTCGCCATCGTCAGTAAATGGGCGCTGACTTGTTGACGGTTTTGTAGGCGCTGATCGTTAAAATTCATCGCATGAAGTGTGTTTGCACGCTGGGTCGTGGTTCAGAAATCGTCAAGGGTTTGCCATCATCGCCGTGTCAGTATCTGCGCAATCGTTCTCTATCTGTGTGCTCTGCGATAAAGCGTTTTGTGGCGGGCTGGGCGCAGTACAAAGCTGGCGCTGGCTCAACCATTGATAGAGGCCCTATGTTGTCTCGTTTTGACATCCTTGGCCGTTCGGTTTCAGGCAAGGTTTGTGCTTGTATGGGTGCAGCTGCCCAGAGCCGCGAAGGCCATCTGAAATTTGACGCATGCAGGCTTGGCGGTTGCCAATGAGGGTTTGTCATGCGGCATGAAATGCCGGCGCCGAGGCGTGAAAAATGTTTATGAACTTACTGTTTAGCGAGCTTTCGATGATGCACGACATTTGTCCTCAATCTACGGTTGGCTAAGGTACAAATATCAATGTGACATTACATTGCCGATTGTTTAGGATGACCTGTATAAGGTCAATAGTTTGGCATTTAAGTAATTCCAAATAGTTATAGACGGAAAATTGACGCAAAAAAGCGTCAATAGATCATCGACATAGTTCCGCCTGAAGTGGCTTACGACTGCTGCTCTGGCATGGAAGTACCCAAAGGGTCACACGGAGAGTCCAATGAGCAGCGTTGTAGCCATCGTCAAAAGCATTGTCGGCCAGGTTATTGCGGTATCCCCAGAGGGTATTCGCCGTGTGCTCATCGAAGGGGACCGTCTGTTGGCAGGTGAGGAAGTGCTCACTGGCCCGGGCGGTGCAGTTACTTTGGAGCTGGCCGATGGCCGTCTGCTAGACCTGGGCCGCGACAGCCAGTGGAGCGCCGATGCGCCTGAGAGCAGCACCGACCTGAGCCAGGCGACTGCACAGGCCGCGCCGTCGGTTGAAGAACTGCAACAGGCCATTGCTGCCGGTGTCGACCCGACCACAGAGCTTGAGGCTACCGCAGCAGGCCCCTCCGCAGCGGGCGGTGGCGGCGCGCTGGGTGGTGGTCACAGCTTCGTGATGCTTGAGGAAACCGCGGGCCGGGTTGACGCTACCGTCGGCTTCCCGACGGAAGGGCTGGGCTTTGCTGCCGTGCTCGATAGCGAAGAGGTTGGTTTGCTGGATACCACCAGCAATAACCAGGTGACAACGCCGACGACAGACACCAACGTCGCTACCGACCTGATTCTTGGCGCCACGCCTTCCATCAGCGAAGCGGGTGGCGTAATCGTCTATACCGCTACAGTTGGCCAGGCGCCGACCACCAACCTGATCGTCACCCTGTCCAATGGTGCCGTGATCGTCATCCCGGCCGGGCAGACCAGCGGCAGCGTCAACGTTGTGGTCCCGGCAAATGACACGCCTTATATCGACGGTGGCCAGATATCGGCGACGGTGACCGGTACCACCGGTGGTAACGGCCTGACGGTGACAGTGCCGCAAACGCCGGCAGTTACCCAGGTTACCGATACCATCGACACCACCACGGCGACGCTGACGGCGAATCCGTCGGTGACCGAAGGTGGCGTGATTACCTACACCGTGACCCTGAGCAACCCGGCTCAGACTCCGGTGACCGTGACCCTGTCCAATGGGCAGGTCATTACCATCGAGGCTGGCAAGACCCAGGGCAGTGTTGACTTCCAGACCCCGGCGAACGACGTCTACAACAACGGTTCGACAGTTAGCACAACCATTACTGGTGCTACTGGTGGCAACTTCGAGCAGCTGACGCCGAACCCTGCACCGGCTGAGACGGTTATCAGTGATTCGGTCGACACCACGACTGCGACCCTGACGGCGAGCCCGTCGGTCACCGAAGGTGGCGTGATCACTTACACAGTGACCCTGAGCAATCCTGCCCAGACTCCGGTGACCGTGACTCTGTCCAATGGCCAGACCATCACCGTTGAAGCCGGCAAGACCCAGGGCAGCGTTGATTTCCAGACCCCGGTGAACGATGTCTACAACAACGGCTCGACCGTCAGCGTCACCATCGAAAACGCCACTGGCGGCAACTTCGAGCAACTGACCCCGAATCCGGCCCCGGCTCAGACCACGATCAACGATTCGGTCGACACCACCACCGCGACCCTGACGGCGAGCCCGTCGGTGACCGAAGGCGGCGTGATCACCTACACCGTGACCCTGAGCAACCCTGCCCAGACTCCGGTAACCGTGACTCTGTCCAATGGCCAGACCATCACCGTTGAGGCCGGCAAGACCCAGGGCAGCGTTGATTTCCAGACCCCGGCGAACGATGTTTACAACAACGGCTCAACCGTCAGCGTCACCATCGAAAACGCCACTGGCGGTAACTTCGAGCAGCTGACGCCGAACCCGACTCCGGCCCAGACCACGATCAACGATTCGGTCGACACCACCACTGCGACCCTGACTGCTTCGCCAAGCGTCACCGAAGGTGGCGTGATCACCTACACCGTGACCTTGAGCAACCCTGCCCAGACTCCGGTGACTGTGACCCTGTCCAACGGCCAGACCATCACCGTTGAAGCCGGCAAGACCCAGGGCAGTGTCGACTTCCAGACCCCGGCGAACGATGTCTACAACAATGGCTCGACCGTCAGCGTCACCATTGAAGGCGCCACCGGCGGTAACTTCGAGCAGCTGACGCCGAACCCGACCCCGGCCCAGACCACGATCAACGATTCGGTCGACACCACCACCGCGACCCTGACGGCGAGCCCGTCGGTCACCGAAGGTGGCGTGATCACTTACACCGTGACCCTGAGCAATCCTGCCCAGACTCCGGTAACCGTGACTCTGTCCAATGGCCAGACCATCACCGTTGAAGCGGGCAAAACCCAGGGCAGTGTCGACTTCCAGACCCCGGCCAACGATGTCTACAACAATGGCTCGACCGTCAGCGTCACCATTGAAGGCGCCACCGGCGGTAACTTCGAGCAATTGACGCCGAATCCGACTCCGGCCCAGACCACGATCAACGATTCGGTCGACACCACCACTGCGACCCTGACTGCTTCGCCAAGCGTCACTGAAGGCGGTGTGATCACTTACACCGTAACCCTGAGCAACCCTGCCCAGACTCCGGTAACCGTGACTCTGTCCAATGGCCAGACCATTACCGTTGAAGCCGGCAAGACCCAGGGCAGCGTTGATTTCCAGACCCCGGCGAACGATGTCTACAACAATGGATCGACCGTCAGCGTCACCATTGAAGGCGCCACCGGCGGTAACTTCGAGCAGCTGACGCCGAACCCGACTCCGGCCCAGACCACGATCAACGATTCGGTCGACACCACCACCGCGACCCTGACGGCGAGCCCGTCGGTCACCGAAGGTGGCGTGATCACCTACACCGTGACCCTGAGCAATCCTGCCCAGACTCCGGTGACCGTGACTCTGTCCAATGGCCAGACCATCACCGTTGAAGCCGGCAAGACCCAGGGCAGCGTTGATTTCCAGACCCCGGCGAACGATGTTTACAACAACGGCTCGACCGTCAGCGTCACCATCGAAAACGCCACTGGCGGTAACTTCGAACAGCTGACGCCGAATCCGACCCCGGCCCAGACCACGATCAATGATTCGGTCGACACCACCACTGCGACCTTGACTGCTTCGCCAAGCGTCACTGAAGGTGGCGTGATCACCTACACCGTGACGCTGAGCAATCCTGCCCAGACTCCGGTAACCGTGACCCTGTCCAACGGCCAGACCATCACCGTTGAAGCCGGCAAGACCCAGGGCAGCGTTGATTTCCAGACCCCGGCCAACGATGTTTACAACAACGGCTCGACCGTCAGCGTCACCATCGAAAACGCCACTGGCGGCAACTTCGAGCAACTGACCCCGAATCCGACTCCGGCCCAGACCACGATCAATGACTCGGTCGACACCACCACCGCGACCCTGACGGCGAGCCCGTCGGTCACCGAAGGTGGCGTGATCACCTACACCGTGACCCTGAGCAATCCTGCCCAGACTCCGGTAACTGTGACCCTGTCCAATGGCCAGACCATTACCGTTGAAGCCGGCAAGACCCAGGGCAGCGTTGATTTCCAGACCCCGGCGAACGATGTCTACAACAACGGCTCGACCGTCAGCGTCACCATTGAAGGCGCCACCGGGGGCAACTTCGAGCAACTGACCCCGAATCCGACCCCAGCTTCGACTGTCATCAATGACAGCATCGATACCGTCACTGTAAGCATCGTCAGCAATGGCAATGTGACCGAGGACCAGCAGCCTTCCTTCACTGTGAAGGTGAGCCAGGCACTTGACCGGCCGCTGACTGTTACCCTGTCGAACGGCGATACCGTGACGATCGAAGCCGGTAAGACCGAAGTCGAGTACAAGACTCCGGCTCAGGGCGATGACGTCTACCACGACGCTGGCTCCATCACCCTCAGCGTTACCGACGCTACAGTTGCGGGTGCCACCTTCGAGAAGCTGGCCTTGGGTGGCCCGGCTACCGTCGAGATATCGGACACTATCAGTGAAGTTGTTGCCAAACTGACCGCCACCCCTTCGGTCACCGAAGGCGGCGAGATCACCTACACCATCACCCTGACCAACAAAGATGGTCTGCCGATCAACAACCACAGTGCCCTGACCTTCACGCTGAGCGACGGCAAGACCGTTATCACCGTGCCGGCCAATGGCACTACCGGTTCGATCACCGTCACTGCTCCGGACAACGTCTACGTTGGCAGCAACACCCCCGTGGTGCAGTCGATCGCTTCTGTTGCTGGCGCTGACGTCGGCAAGTTCGAACAGCTGACCCTGGACAAGACCCCGGTCAGCACCACCGTCACCGACGAGCCAGGCACCCCGGGCAACCCAGGCGGCAACAACGAAGGCGACCTGGTCAAGGTCACCATCACTGCCGACCAGGCTTCGGTGGCCGAGAACGTCAAACCGACGTTCACCGTGCACATCAACACCGCACTGGATCACGACTTGGTCGTGACCCTGAGCAACAATGCGACCGTGACTATCAAGGCGGGCGAAACCAGCGCGCCATACGAGCACGCGGCACAGGGTGACGACGTCTATCTGGACAGCGGCGAAATCAGCCTGGGCATCAAGTCGGCTGTGGACGTTGACGGTCGTGCCTTCGAGAACCTGCAACTGGGCGGTGCGGCTACCGTTCAGGTGACCGACACCATCGATGAAGTGGTGGCCAAGTTGACCGCCACCCCTTCGGTCACCGAAGGCGGCGAAATCACCTACACCATCACGCTGACCAACAAAGACGGTCTGCCGATCAACAACCATTCGGCGCTGTACTTCAAGCTGACCGACGGCACCACAGTCGTTGTAGCTGCCAACAGCACCACCGGTTCGGCCACTGCAACCGCGCCGGATAACGTCTATGTCGGTACTAACCAGCCGGTGGTCAACGCTATCGATGCCGTCAGCGGCGCAGATGCGTGGAAGTTCGAAAACCTGAACCTGGACAAGACCCCGGTCAGCACCCAGGTTACCGACGAGCCAGGTACTCCAGGCAACGAAGGCGACATCGTCAAGGTCACCATTACGGCTGACCAGGTATCGGTGGCCGAAAACGTCAAGCCGACGTTCACCGTGCACGTGAACCAGCCGCTGGACCACGACCTGGTCGTGACCCTGAGCAACAATGCTCAGGTCACCATCAAGGCCGGTGAGACCAGCGCACCGTACGAGCACGCTGCACAGGGCGATGACGTTTATCAGGATGGTGGTGAGATCAGCCTGGGCATCAAGTCGGCGGTGGACGCCACTGGCGCTACCTTCGAGAATCTGCAGTTGGGCGGTGATGCCTCGGTCAAAGTGACCGACACCATCGACGAAGTTGTGGCCAAGCTGACCGCTACCCCTTCGGTTACCGAAGGCGGCGAAATCACCTACACCATCACGCTGACCAACAAAGACGGTCTGCCGATCAACAACCATTCGGCGCTGTACTTCAAGCTGACCGACGGCACCACAGTCGTTGTAGCTGCCAACAGCACCACCGGTTCGGCCACTGCAACCGCGCCGGATAACGTCTATGTCGGTACTAACCAGCCGGTGGTCAACGCTATCGATGCCGTCAGCGGCGCGGATGCGTGGAAGTTTGAAAACCTGAACCTGGACAAGACTCCAGTCAGCACTCAGGTTACTGACGAGCCAGGTACTCCGGGTAACCCTGGCGGTACCAACGAAGGCGACATCATCAAGGTCACTATCACGGCTGACCAGACCTCGGTCGCCGAGAACGTCAAACCGACCTTCACCGTGCACGTCAATCAGCCGCTGGACCACGACCTGGTCGTGACCCTGAGCAACAACGACACCGTCACCATCAAGGCTGGCGAAACCAGCGCGCCGTATACCCACGACGCGCAGGGCGATGACGTCTACAAAGACTCCGGCGAAATCAGCCTGGGCATCAAGTCGGCTGTAGACGCCACTGGCGCTACCTTCGAGAACCTGCAGTTGGGCGGTGATGCTTCGGTCAAAGTGACCGACACCATCGACGAGGTTGTGGCCAAGCTGACCGCGAGTCCTTCGGTTACCGAAGGCGGCGAAATTACCTACACCATCACGCTGACCAACAAAGACGGTCTGCCGATCAACAACCATTCGGCGCTGTACTTCAAGCTCACTGATGGCACCACTGTCGTCGTAGCCGCCAACAGCACCACCGGTTCGGCCACTGCAACCGCGCCGGATAACGTCTATGTCGGTACTAACCAGCCGGTGGTCAACGCTATCGATGCCGTCAGCGGCGCGGATGCGTGGAAGTTTGAAAACCTGAACCTGGACAAGACTCCAGTCAGCACTCAGGTTACTGACGAGCCAGGTACTCCGGGTAACCCTGGCGGTACCAACGAAGGCGACATCATCAAGGTCACTATCACGGCTGACCAGACCTCGGTCGCCGAGAACGTCAAACCGACCTTCACCGTGCACGTCAATCAGCCGCTGGACCACGACCTGGTCGTGACCCTGAGCAACAACGACACCGTCACCATCAAGGCTGGCGAAACCAGCGCGCCGTATACCCACGACGCGCAGGGCGATGACGTCTACAAAGACTCCGGCGAAATCAGCCTGGGCATCAAGTCGGCTGTAGACGCCACTGGCGCTACCTTCGAGAACCTGCAGTTGGGCGGTGATGCTTCGGTCAAAGTGACCGACACCATCGACGAGGTTGTGGCCAAGCTGACCGCGAGTCCTTCGGTTACCGAAGGCGGCGAAATTACCTACACCATCACGCTGACCAACAAAGACGGTCTGCCGATCAACAACCATTCGGCGCTGTACTTCAAGCTCACTGATGGCACCACTGTCGTCGTAGCCGCCAACAGCACCACCGGTTCGGCCACTGCAACCGCGCCGGATAACGTCTATGTCGGTACTAACCAGCCGGTAGTCAATGCTATCGACGCGGTGAGCGGCGCAGATGCGTGGAAGTTCGAAAACCTGAGCCTGGACAAGACTCCGGTCAGCACCCAGGTTACCGATGAGCCAGGCACGCCAGGTAACCCTGGCGGCACCAACGAAGGCGATATCGTCAAGGTCACCATCACGGCTGACCAGGAATCGGTCGCCGAGAACGTTAAACCGACGTTTACCGTACACATCAACACCGTCCTGGCCAACGACCTAGTCGTGACCCTGAGCAACAATGCCACGGTTACCATCAAGGCCGGCCAGACCAGCGCAGCTTATGAGCACGCTGCGCAGGGCGACGACGTCTATCAGGATGCCGGTGAGATTAGCCTGGGCATCAAGTCGGCTGTAGACGCCACTGGCGCTACCTTCGAGAACCTGCAGTTGGGCGGTGATGCTTCGGTCAAAGTGACCGACACCATCGACGAGGTTGTGGCCAAGCTGACCGCGAGTCCTTCGGTGACCGAAGGCGGCGAAATCACTTACACCATCACCCTGACCAACAAAGACGGTCTGCCGATCAACAACCATTCGGAGCTGTACTTCAAGCTCACCGATGGCACCACCGTGGTTGTAGCTGCCAACAGCACCACCGGTTCGGCCACTGCAACCGCGCCGGATAACGTCTATGTCGGTACCAACCAGCCGGTGGTCAACGCTATCGACGCGGTGAGCGGTGCGGATGCGTGGAAGTTCGAAAATCTGACCCTGGACAAGACAGAGGTCAGCACCAGCGTTACGGATGAGCCTTCCGGGCAGGGCGACCTGGTCAAGGTCAGCATCACCCCGGTTGTGGACACAGTGAACGAGGCCACCGCGCCGACCTTCAAGGTGACCCTGAACCAGGCCATCGATAAACCGCTGACCGTGCTGCTGAGCACCGGTGAAACCGTGGTGTTCGCCGCTGGCGAAACCACCAAGACCATCTCCGCTCCGGCGCAAGGCGATGACGTGTTCATCGACAAGGGCCAGATCACCGTCAGCATCGACAAGGCCACTGTGACCGGTGCCCAGCTGGAAAACCTGCAGATCGGTGCACCGGCGACCGTTCAGGTCACCGACACCATCAGCAAGGTCACCGCCGTGCTGTCGGTGGATAACACCGCTGTGGTCGAAGGCGGCAAGATCACCTACACCGTGACCTTGATCAGCGAAGACACCAAGCTGCCAGTGACTGGCCATGGCGGCGTGACCGTCACCCTGACCGGTGGTACCCAAGTCACCATCAACCCGGGTTCGGCCACCGGTACTGTGGAAATCACGGCGCCAAACGACCTGTATGCGGGTGGTCAACCGGCCATCACCAAGTCGATCACCGATATTGCGGTCTCGGGTGATGCCAAGTTTGAAAACCTGGTAACCGACAAGACCCCAGTCACCACCACCGTCAGCGATGAGCCGAACGGTGCGGGTAACCTGGTCAAAGTCAGCATCACCCCGGTTGTGGACACAGTGAATGAGGCCACCGCGCCGACCTTCAACGTTACCTTGAATCAGGCGCTGGACAAGGCTCTCACTGTTGTCCTGAGCACCGGCGAAACGCTGGTGTTCGCCGCTGGCGAAACTACCAAGACCATCTCGGCGCCGGCCCAGGGCGATGACGTCTTCGTCGACAAAGGCACCATCACCGTCAGCATCGATGATGCGTCGGTAATCGGTGCTCCGCTGGAAAACCTGCAGATCGGTGCCCCAGCCACCGTCAACGTGACTGACACCATCAGCAAGGTCACCGCCGTGCTGTCGGTGGACAACACCGCTGTGGTCGAAGGCGGCAAGATCACCTACACCGTGACCTTGATCAGCGAAGACACCAAGCTGCCAGTCACTGGCCATGGCGGCGTGACCGTCACCCTGACTGGTGGCACGGTCGTGACCATTCCGGCAGGTTCTGCTTCGGGCACCGCCTTCGTTACCGCACCGAACGACCTGTACGCAGGTGGTCAACCGGCCATCACCAAGTCGATCACCGATATTGCGGTCTCGGGTGATGCCAAGTTTGAAAATCTGGTAACCGACAAGACCCCGGTCACCACCACCGTCAGCGATGAGCCGAACGGTGCGGGTAACCTGGTCAAAGTCAGCATCACGCCGGTCACCGAATCGGTGAACGAAGCGATTGCGCCTACCTTCAAGGTGACCCTGAACCAGGCCATCGATAAACCGCTGACCGTGCTGCTGAGCACCGGTGAAACTGTGGTGTTCGCCGCTGGCGAAACCACCAAGACCATCTCGGCGCCGGCCCAGGGCGATGACGTCTTCGTCGACAAAGGCACCATCACCGTCAGCATCGATGATGCGTCGGTAATCGGTGCTCCGCTGGAAAACCTGCAGATCGGTGCCCCAGCCACCGTCAACGTGACTGACACCATCAGCAAGGTCACCGCCGTGCTGTCGGTGGATAACACCGCTGTGGTCGAAGGCGGCAAGATTACCTACACCGTGACCTTGATCAGCGAAGACACCAAGCTGCCAGTCACTGGCCACGGCGGCGTGACCGTCACCCTGACTGGTGGCACGGTCGTGACCATTCCGGCAGGTTCTGCTTCGGGCACCGCCTTCGTTACCGCACCGAACGACCTGTACGCGGGTGGCCAACCGGCCATCACCAAGTCGATCACCGATATTGCGGTCTCGGGTGATGCCAAGTTTGAAAACCTGGTAACCGACAAGACCCCGGTCACCACCACCGTCAGCGATGAGCCGAACGGTGCGGGTAACCTGGTCAAAGTCAGCATCACCCCGGTTGTGGACACAGTGAATGAGGCCACCGCGCCGACCTTCAACGTTACCTTGAATCAGGCGCTGGACAAGGCTCTCACTGTTGTCCTGAGCACCGGCGAAACGCTGGTGTTCGCCGCTGGCGAAACTACCAAGACCATCTCGGCGCCGGCCCAGGGCGATGACGTCTTCGTCGACAAAGGCACCATCACCGTCAGCATCGATGATGCGTCGGTAATCGGTGCTCCGCTGGAAAACCTGCAGATCGGTGCCCCAGCCACCGTCAACGTGACTGACACCATCAGCAAGGTCACCGCCGTACTGTCGGTGGACAACACCGCTGTGGTCGAAGGCGGCAAGATCACCTACACCGTGACCTTGATCAGCGAAGACACCAAGCTGCCAGTCACTGGCCACGGCGGTGTCACTGTGACCCTGACCGGTGGTACCCAAGTCACCATCAACCCGGGTTCGGCCACCGGTACTGTGGAAATCACGGCGCCAAACGACCTGTATGCGGGTGGTCAACCGGCCATCACCAAGTCGATCACCGATATTGCGGTCTCGGGTGATGCCAAGTTTGAAAATCTGGTAACCGACAAGACCCCAGTCACCACCACCGTCAGCGATGAGCCGAACGGTGCGGGTAACCTGGTCAAAGTCAGCATCACGCCGGTTGTGGATACAGTGAATGAGGCCACCGCGCCGACCTTCAACGTTACCTTGAATCAGGCGCTGGACAAGGCTCTCACTGTTGTCCTGAGCACCGGCGAAACGCTGGTGTTCGCCGCTGGCGAAACTACCAAGACCATCTCGGCGCCGGCCCAGGGCGATGACGTCTTCGTCGACAAAGGCACCATCACCGTCAGCATCGATGATGCGTCGGTAATCGGTGCTCCGCTGGAAAACCTGCAGATCGGTGCCCCAGCCACCGTCAACGTGACTGACACCATCAGCAAGGTCACCGCCGTACTGTCGGTGGATAACACCGCTGTGGTCGAAGGCGGCAAGATCACCTACACCGTGACCTTGATCAGCGAAGACACCAAGCTGCCAGTCACTGGCCATGGCGGCGTGACCGTCACCCTGACTGGTGGCACGGTCGTGACCATTCCGGCAGGTTCTGCTTCGGGCACCGCCTTCGTTACCGCACCGAACGACCTGTACGCAGGTGGTCAACCGGCCATCACCAAGTCGATCACCGATATTGCGGTCTCGGGTGATGCCAAGTTTGAAAACCTGGTAACCGACAAGACCCCGGTCACCACCACCGTCAGCGATGAGCCGAACGGTGCGGGTAACCTGGTCAAAGTCAGCATCACGCCGGTTGTGGATACAGTGAATGAGGCCACCGCGCCGACCTTCAACGTGACCCTGAACCAGGCCATCGATAAACCGCTGACCGTGCTGCTGAGCACCGGTGAAACTGTGGTGTTCGCCGCTGGCGAAACCACCAAGACCATCTCGGCGCCGGCCCAGGGCGATGACGTCTTCGTCGACAAAGGCACCACCACCGTCAGCATCGATGATGCGTCGGTAATCGGTGCTCCGCTGGAAAACCTGCAGATCGGTGCCCCAGCCACCGTCAACGTGACTGACACCATCAGCAAGGTCACCGCCGTGCTGTCGGTGGATAACACCGCTGTGGTCGAAGGCGGCAAGATCACCTACACCGTGACCTTGATCAGCGAAGACACCAAGCTGCCAGTCACTGGCCACGGCGGTGTCACTGTGACCCTGACCGGTGGTACCCAAGTCACCATCAACCCGGGTTCGGCCACCGGTACTGTGGAAATCACGGCGCCAAACGACCTGTATGCGGGTGGTCAACCGGCCATCACCAAGTCGATCACCGATATTGCGG
The DNA here is from genome assembly GCA_029202525.1 of Candidatus Pseudomonas phytovorans. Taxonomy (NCBI): domain Bacteria; kingdom Pseudomonadati; phylum Pseudomonadota; class Gammaproteobacteria; order Pseudomonadales; family Pseudomonadaceae; genus Pseudomonas; species Candidatus Pseudomonas phytovorans. The sequence goes on along the minus strand of CP119325.1, from coordinate 349,764 downwards.
TCTCGGGTGATGCCAAGTTTGAAAATCTGGTAACCGACAAGACCCCAGTCACCACCACCGTCAGCGATGAGCCGAACGGTGCGGGTAACCTGGTCAAAGTCAGCATCACGCCGGTTGTGGATACAGTGAATGAGGCCACCGCGCCGACCTTCAACGTTACCTTGAATCAGGCGCTGGACAAGGCTCTCACTGTTGTCCTGAGCACCGGCGAAACGCTGGTGTTCGCCGCTGGCGAAACTACCAAGACCATCTCGGCGCCGGCCCAGGGCGATGACGTCTTCGTCGACAAAGGCACCATCACCGTCAGCATCGATGATGCGTCGGTAATCGGTGCTCCGCTGGAAAACCTGCAGATCGGTGCCCCAGCCACCGTCAACGTGACTGACACCATCAGCAAGGTCACCGCCGTACTGTCGGTGGATAACACCGCTGTGGTCGAAGGCGGCAAGATCACCTACACCGTGACCTTGATCAGCGAAGACACCAAGCTGCCAGTCACTGGCCATGGCGGCGTGACCGTCACCCTGACTGGTGGCACGGTCGTGACCATTCCGGCAGGTTCTGCTTCGGGCACCGCCTTCGTTACCGCACCGAACGACCTGTACGCAGGTGGTCAACCGGCCATCACCAAGTCGATCACCGATATTGCGGTCTCGGGTGATGCCAAGTTTGAAAACCTGGTAACCGACAAGACCCCGGTCACCACCACCGTCAGCGATGAGCCGAACGGTGCGGGTAACCTGGTCAAAGTCAGCATCACGCCGGTTGTGGATACAGTGAATGAGGCCACCGCGCCGACCTTCAACGTGACCCTGAACCAGGCCATCGATAAACCGCTGACCGTGCTGCTGAGCACCGGTGAAACTGTGGTGTTCGCCGCTGGCGAAACCACCAAGACCATCTCGGCGCCGGCCCAGGGCGATGACGTCTTCGTCGACAAAGGCACCACCACCGTCAGCATCGATGATGCGTCGGTAATCGGTGCTCCGCTGGAAAACCTGCAGATCGGTGCCCCAGCCACCGTCAACGTGACTGACACCATCAGCAAGGTCACCGCCGTGCTGTCGGTGGATAACACCGCTGTGGTCGAAGGCGGCAAGATCACCTACACCGTGACCTTGATCAGCGAAGACACCAAGCTGCCAGTCACTGGCCACGGCGGTGTCACTGTGACCCTGACCGGTGGTACCCAAGTCACCATCAACCCGGGTTCGGCCACCGGTACTGTGGAAATCACGGCACCGAACGACCTGTACGCAGGTGGTCAACCGGCCATCACCAAGTCGATCACCGATATTGCGGTCTCGGGTGATGCCAAGTTTGAAAACCTGGTAACCGACAAGACCCCAGTCACCACCACCGTCAGCGATGAGCCGAACGGTGCGGGTAACCTGGTCAAAGTCAGCATCACGCCGGTTGTGGATACAGTGAATGAGGCCACCGCGCCGACCTTCAACGTTACCTTGAATCAGGCGCTGGACAAGGCTCTCACTGTTGTCCTGAGCACCGGCGAAACGCTGGTGTTCGCCGCTGGCGAAACCACCAAGACCATCTCGGCGCCGGCCCAGGGCGATGACGTCTTCGTCGACAAGGGCACCATCACCGTCAGCATCGATGATGCGTCGGTAATCGGTGCTCCGCTGGAAAACCTGCAGATCGGTGCCCCAGCCACCGTCAACGTGACTGACACCATCAGCAAGGTCACCGCCGTGCTGTCGGTGGATAACACCGCTGTGGTCGAAGGCGGCAAGATCACCTACACCGTGATCTTGATCAGCGAAGACACCAAGCTGCCAGTCACTGGCCACGGCGGTGTCACTGTGACCCTGACCGGTGGTACCCAAGTCACCATCAACCCGGGTTCGGCCACCGGTACTGTGGAAATCACGGCACCGAACGACCTGTACGCAGGTGGTCAACCGGCCATCACCAAGTCGATCACCGATATTGCGGTCTCGGGTGATGCCAAGTTTGAAAACCTGGTAACCGACAAGACCCCAGTCACCACCACCGTCAGCGATGAGCCGAACGGTGCGGGTAACCTGGTCAAAGTCAGCATCACGCCGGTCACCGAATCGGTGAACGAAGCGACTGCGCCTACCTTCAAGGTGACCCTGAACCAGGCCATCGATAAACCGCTGACCGTGCTGCTGAGCACCGGTGAAACTGTGGTGTTCGCCGCTGGCGAAACCACCAAGACCATCTCGGCGCCGGCCCAGGGCGATGACGTCTTCGTCGACAAGGGCACCATCACCGTCAGCATCGATGATGCGTCGGTCACCGGTGCTCCGCTGGAGAACCTGCAGATCGGTGCCCCAGCCACCGTCAACGTGACTGACACCATCAGCAAGGTCACCGCCGTACTGTCGGTGGACAACACCGCTGTGGTCGAAGGCGGCAAGATCACCTACACCGTGACCTTGATCAGCGAAGACACCAAGCTGCCAGTGACTGGCCATGGCGGCGTGACGGTCACCCTGACCGGTGGTACCCAAGTCACCATCAACCCGGGTTCGGCCACCGGTACTGTGGAAATCACGGCGCCAAACGACCTGTATGCGGGTGGTCAACCGGCCATCACCAAGTCGATCACCGATATTGCGGTCTCGGGTGATGCCAAGTTTGAAAACCTGGTAACCGACAAGACCCCAGTCACCACCACCGTCAGCGATGAGCCGAACGGTGCGGGTAACCTGGTCAAAGTCAGCATCACGCCGGTCACCGAATCGGTGAACGAAGCGACTGCGCCTACCTTCAAGGTGACCCTGAACCAGGCCATCGATAAACCGCTGACCGTGCTGCTGAGCACCGGTGAAACTGTGGTGTTCGCCGCTGGCGAAACCACCAAGACCATCTCCGCTCCGGCGCAAGGCGATGACGTGTTCATCGACAAGGGCCAGATCACCGTCAGCATCGACAAGGCCACTGTGACCGGTGCCCAGCTGGAAAACCTGCAGATCGGTGCACCGGCGACCGTTCAGGTCACCGACACCATCAGCAAGGTCACCGCCGTGCTGTCGGTGGATAACACCGCTGTGGTCGAAGGCGGCAAGATCACCTACACCGTGACCTTGATCAGCGAAGACACCAAGCTGCCAGTCACTGGCCACGGCGGTGTCACTGTGACCCTGACCGGTGGTACCCAAGTCACCATCAACCCGGGTTCGGCCACCGGTACTGTGGAAATCACGGCACCGAACGACCTGTACGCAGGTGGTCAACCGGCCATCACCAAGTCGATCACCGATATTGCGGTCTCGGGTGATGCCAAGTTTGAAAACCTGGTAACCGACAAGACCCCAGTCACCACCACCGTCAGCGATGAGCCGAACGGTGCGGGTAACCTGGTCAAAGTCAGCATCACGCCGGTCACCGAATCGGTGAACGAAGCGACTGCGCCTACCTTCAAGGTGACCCTGAACCAGGCCATCGATAAACCGCTGACCGTGCTGCTGAGCACCGGTGAAACTGTGGTGTTCGCCGCTGGCGAAACCACCAAGACCATCTCGGCGCCGGCCCAGGGCGATGACGTCTTCGTCGACAAAGGCACCATCACCGTCAGCATCGATGATGCGTCGGTAATCGGTGCTCCGCTGGAGAACCTGCAGATCGGTGCCCCAGCCACCGTCAACGTGACTGACACCATCAGCAAGGTCACCGCCGTGCTGTCGGTGGACAACACCGCTGTGGTCGAAGGCGGCAAGATCACCTACACCGTCACCCTGATCAGCGAAGACACCAAGCTGCCAGTGACTGGCCATGGCGGCGTGACCGTCACCCTGACCGGTGGTACCCAAGTCACCATCAACCCGGGTTCGGCCACCGGTACTGTGGAAATCACGGCGCCAAACGACCTGTACGCAGGTGGCCAACCGGCCATCACCAAGTCGATCACCGATATTGCGGTCTCGGGTGATGCCAAGTTTGAAAACCTGGTAACCGACAAGACCCCGGTCACCACCACCGTCAGCGATGAGCCGAACGGTGCGGGTAACCTGGTCAAAGTCAGCATCACCCCGGTTGTGGACACAGTGAACGAGGCCACCGCGCCGACCTTCAAAGTGACCCTGAACCAGGCCATCGATAAACCGCTGACCGTGCTGCTGAGCACCGGTGAAACCGTGGTGTTCGCCGCTGGCGAAACCACCAAGACCATCTCCGCTCCGGCGCAAGGCGATGACGTGTTCATCGACAAGGGCCAGATCACCGTCAGCATCGACAAGGCCACTGTGACCGGTGCCCAGCTGGAAAACCTGCAGATCGGTGCACCGGCGACCGTTCAGGTCACCGACACCATCAGCAAAGTCACCGCCGTACTGTCGGTGGACAACACCGCTGTGGTCGAAGGCGGCAAGATCACCTACACCGTGACCTTGATTAGTGAAGACACCAAGCTGCCAGTCACTGGCCACGGCGGCGTGACCGTCACCCTGACTGGTGGCACGGTCGTGACCATTCCGGCAGGTTCTGCTTCGGGCACCGCCTTCGTTACCGCACCGAACGACCTGTACGCGGGTGGCCAACCGGCCATCACCAAGTCGATCACCGATATTGCGGTCTCGGGTGATGCCAAGTTTGAAAACCTGGTAACCGACAAGACCCCGGTCACCACCACCGTCAGCGATGAGCCGAACGGTGCGGGTAACCTGGTCAAAGTCAGCATCACCCCGGTTGTGGACACAGTGAACGAGGCCACCGCGCCGACCTTCAAAGTGACCCTGAACCAGGCCATCGATAAACCGCTGACCGTGCTGCTGAGCACCGGTGAAACCGTGGTGTTCGCCGCTGGCGAAACCACCAAGACCATCTCCGCTCCGGCGCAAGGCGATGACGTGTTCATCGACAAGGGCCAGATCACCGTCAGCATCGACAAGGCCACTGTGACCGGTGCCCAGCTGGAAAACCTGCAGATCGGTGCACCGGCGACCGTTCAGGTCACCGACACCATCAGCAAAGTCACCGCCGTACTGTCGGTGGACAACACCGCTGTGGTCGAAGGGGGCAAGATCACCTACACCGTGACCTTGATTAGTGAAGACACCAAGCTGCCAGTCACTGGCCACGGCGGCGTGACCGTCACCCTGACTGGTGGCACGGTCGTGACCATTCCGGCAGGTTCTGCTTCGGGCACCGCCTTCGTTACCGCACCGAACGACCTGTACGCGGGTGGCCAACCGGCCATCACCAAGTCGATCACCGATATTGCGGTCTCGGGTGATGCCAAGTTTGAAAACCTGGTAACCGACAAGACCCCGGTCACCACCACCGTCAGCGATGAGCCGAACGGTGCGGGTAACCTGGTCAAAGTCAGCATCACCCCGGTTGTGGACACAGTGAACGAGGCCACCGCGCCGACCTTCAAAGTGACCCTGAACCAGGCCATCGATAAACCGCTGACCGTGCTGCTGAGCACCGGTGAAACCGTGGTGTTCGCCGCTGGCGAAACCACCAAGACCATCTCCGCTCCGGCGCAAGGCGATGACGTGTTCATCGACAAGGGCCAGATCACCGTCAGCATCGACAAGGCCACTGTGACCGGTGCCCAGCTGGAAAACCTGCAGATCGGTGCACCGGCGACCGTTCAGGTCACCGACACCATCAGCAAAGTCACCGCCGTACTGTCGGTGGACAACACCGCTGTGGTCGAAGGCGGCAAGATCACCTACACCGTGACCTTGATTAGTGAAGACACCAAGCTGCCAGTCACTGGCCACGGCGGCGTGACCGTCACCCTGACTGGTGGCACGGTCGTGACCATTCCGGCAGGTTCTGCTTCGGGCACCGCCTTCGTTACCGCACCGAACGACCTGTACGCGGGTGGCCAACCGGCCATCACCAAGTCGATCACCGATATTGCGGTCTCGGGTGATGCCAAGTTTGAAAACCTGGTAACCGACAAGACCCCGGTCACCACCACCGTCAGCGATGAGCCGAACGGTGCGGGTAACCTGGTCAAAGTCAGCATCACCCCGGTTGTGGACACAGTGAACGAGGCCACCGCGCCGACCTTCAAAGTGACCCTGAACCAGGCCATCGATAAACCGCTGACCGTGCTGCTGAGCACCGGTGAAACCGTGGTGTTCGCCGCTGGCGAAACCACCAAGACCATCTCCGCTCCGGCGCAAGGCGATGACGTGTTCATCGACAAGGGCCAGATCACCGTCAGCATCGACAAGGCCACTGTGACCGGTGCCCAGCTGGAAAACCTGCAGATCGGTGCACCGGCGACCGTTCAGGTCACCGACACCATCAGCAAAGTCACCGCCGTACTGTCGGTGGACAACACCGCTGTGGTCGAAGGGGGCAAGATCACCTACACCGTGACCTTGATCAGTGAGGACACCAAGCTGCCAGTCACTGGCCATGGCGGCGTGACCGTCACCCTGACTGGTGGCACGGTCGTGACCATTCCGGCAGGTTCTGCTTCGGGCACCGCCTTCGTTACCGCACCGAACGACCTGTACGCGGGTGGCCAACCGGCCATCACCAAGTCGATCACCGACATTGCGGTCTCGGGTGATGCCAAGTTTGAAAACCTGGTAACCGACAAGACCCCAGTCACCACCACCGTCAGCGATGAGCCGAACGGTGCGGGTAACCTGGTCAAAGTCAGCATCACCCCGGTTGTGGACACAGTGAACGAGGCCACCGCGCCGACCTTCAAAGTGACCCTGAACCAGGCCATCGATAAACCGCTGACCGTGCTGCTGAGCACCGGTGAAACCGTGGTGTTCGCCGCTGGCGAAACCACCAAGACCATCTCCGCTCCGGCGCAAGGCGATGACGTGTTCATCGACAAGGGCCAGATCACCGTCAGCATCGACAAGGCCACTGTGACCGGTGCCCAGCTGGAAAACCTGCAGATCGGTGCACCGGCGACCGTTCAGGTCACCGACACCATCAGCAAAGTCACCGCCGTACTGTCGGTGGACAACACCGCTGTGGTCGAAGGCGGCAAGATCACCTACACCGTCACCCTGATCAGTGAGGACACCAAGCTGCCAGTCACTGGCCATGGCGGCGTGACCGTCACCCTGACTGGTGGCACGGTCGTGACCATTCCGGCAGGTTCTGCTTCGGGCACCGCCTTCGTTACCGCACCGAACGACCTGTACGCGGGTGGCCAACCGGCCATCACCAAGTCGATCACCGACATTGCGGTCTCGGGTGATGCCAAGTTTGAAAACCTGGTAACCGACAAGACCCCGGTCACCACCACCGTCAGCGATGAGCCGAACGGTGCGGGTAACCTGGTCAAAGTCAGCATCACCCCGGTTGTGGACACAGTGAACGAGGCCACCGCGCCGACCTTCAAAGTGACCCTGAACCAGGCCATCGATAAACCGCTGACCGTGCTGCTGAGCACCGGTGAAACCGTGGTGTTCGCCGCTGGCGAAACCACCAAGACCATCTCCGCTCCGGCGCAAGGCGATGACGTGTTCATCGACAAGGGCCAGATCACCGTCAGCATCGACAAGGCCACTGTGACCGGTGCCCAGCTGGAAAACCTGCAGATCGGTGCACCGGCGACCGTTCAGGTCACCGACACCATCAGCAAAGTCACCGCCGTACTGTCGGTGGACAACACCGCTGTGGTCGAAGGGGGCAAGATCACCTACACCGTGACCTTGATTAGTGAAGACACCAAGCTGCCAGTCACTGGCCATGGCGGCGTGACCGTCACTTTGACTGGCGGCACTCAGGTCACCATCAACCCAGGCTCGGCTAAAGGCACTGTCAGCATTTACGCGCCTAACGACCCTTACACCGGTGGTCAAGCCACCATTACCAAGGGTATTACCGATATCTCGGTCTCGGGTGACACCAAGTTCGAAAACCTGGTGACCGACACCAAGCCGGTGAGCACCACTGTCACTGACGAACCGACCGGCAGCGGCGATGTCACCACGGTCGGTATCACAGGCACCACTTCGCTGACCGAAGGCGAAACTGGCCAGTACACGCTGACCCTGAGCAACGCGTCCAAGTCCGAAGTCACCATCACGCTCAGCTACAGCGGCACCGCCAAAAATGGTGAGGACTTCACCGGTGTCACCACCGTGAAGATCCCTGCCAACAGCACTGGCACGACGTTCAACATCGCTACCATCGACGACAAACTGGTCGAAGGTACCGAGAACTTCACCGTGAAGATCGAGACCGCCACCGGTGGCACCTTCGAGAACCTGCAGGTTGATAGCACCAAGTCGAGCGTGACCACTGCCATTCTCGACAACGACCACCTGCCGGTTTCGCCTGGCAGCGCGGTGTTTGGTGTGGAAGACACCGACTACGTGTTCGCCTGGAGTGATTTCAAAGTCACCGATGCCGATGGCAACACTGGCCTGTTCGTAACCATTTCTTCGCTCCCGGCCGCCGGCACCCTGCAGTTCTTCAATGGCACCGCATGGGTGAACGTGACCGCTGGCCAGGTGGTTAGCCAGGCGGATATCACTGCCAAGAACCTGAAATTCGTTCCGGCTCTTAACGAGTCGGGTGCGGATAACTACGGTGGCAATGGCGTGGGTAACCAGAAATCCGACTACGCGCAGTTCAAGTTCAAGCCGAACGACGGCACCAACCTGGGCAGCGAAGTGACCATGAAGGTCGACATCAGCCCGGTTGCCGACAAACCGACCCTGAGCTTCGGCAGCGCCGATATCGCGTCCAAAGGCCTGACCAAGGAAGTCTGGACTACCCTCAAAGGCCTGGGCACCGATGGCAACGGCATCACCGGTGATGCGCTCAAGACGGTCTTTGCCAACTCTGGCAATGCTGCCTCCAGCGGCACCACCACCAACGTGCAGTCCGATGGCAGCGTCACTGCTGGCACCGGTTCGAAAACGTCGGGCCTGATCTATCTGGAAGCCGGCAAGACCTACACCTTCAGCGGTATTGCCGACGACAGCTTCGTGGTCACCATTGGTGGCAAGACTGTAGTCACGGCCACTTGGGGTGCAGGTGGCCAGGTTTCGGGCACCTTCACCCCGAACACCAGCGGCTACTACCCGATCGAGGTCTACCATGCCAACCAGTCCGGTCCAGGCAGCTATGACCTGAACATCCAGGTAGGCTCGGGTGCTGTCACTGACCTGAACAGCTCGAACGTCAAGATGTATCAGAACGTGACCGAGATGGCCAACGCTGGCCTGGGTGTGTCCGACCTGCACACCGTGAACGGTCAGAGCTACTACGACGGCTACAAACTCAACGAAGGGCCGGAAGGTGGCTCGGTGAAGCTGGTCGGTATTACCACCGCCCTGACCGACACCGACGGTTCAGAAACCCTGAACGTGACCCTCAGCGGTATTCCGAAAGGTACCGTGCTGAGCGACGGTGCAGGCCACACAGTGACGGTAGGCAGTTCTCCGGTAGATGTGACCGGCTGGAAACTCGGCAGCCTGTCGCTGACCCCGCCGGCCTACTATAAAGGCTCGTTCGACATCACTGTCACCTCGACTGCCACCGAAAGCCTGGGCGGTTCGGCCATCACCACCGGCAACATCCCGGTGACTGTGTACGCCGCAACCTACAAGGCCAGCGTGGGCACCTCGGGCAACGACACCATGACCGGCAGTGAAGGCAACGACATCATCGTCGCTGACGTGGCTGGCCTGAACGTGGTCCAGGGCAAGAACTACAACATTGCCTTCATGGTCGACAGCTCGGGCAGTATGAGCGACCAGTCGATTGCCTCGGCCAAGACCCAGCTGGCGTCCGTATTCCAGACGCTGAAAGCGAGCCTCGGCTCGGACACTTCCGGTACCGTGAATATCTTCCTGGTCGACTTCGACACCCAGGTCAACAAGAACGTGACGGTGAACCTGAACGACACGGATGCCCTGAGCAAGTTGCAGGCGGTACTGGACTCGATGGTGGGCGGTTCTCGCTACGGCGGTGGTACCAACTACGAAGACGCGTTCAAGACTACGTCCAACTTCTTCAAGAGCGCCGTGGCCTTGGGCAACTCCGGTGCGGAGAACCTCACCTACTTCATCACGGATGGCAAGCCGACTTACTACCAGAGCGGGGAAAGCACCAACCCTCGCCTGTGGAGCAATGGCAAGTACCTGGATGACGTGGTCAACGTCAATAATTACAAGATTGGCGACACCTTCAGTGTCTGGGTCGACAGTACGCACAAGGTCGACATCAGCAGTAACGGACTCATTACCGTCTCTACCTACAAGAGTAATGGCAACCTCGCCTCGACCAAGGAGATCGGGACTATCCATGCCCAAGGTGATGGCACCTATGAGACTTCCGACCTGGCGGGTACTGGCTACGCTGACTACTCGAACTACTACTACTCGGCGGCAGGGTCCACTGCGAGCTTTACCGTACTGGGCGACAAAACTACCGGCCTGAGCAAGGTCCAGGCCATTGGCCTGAACAGCGATGTCACGCTGAGCGACCTGACACCTTACGACAGTGCTGGCAAGCCACAGACCAACATCGACCCGGCCGACCTGGCCAAAGCGATTCTTGGCCACTCCGAGGCTACCGTACCAGGTGCCGACACCGTCGATGGCGGTAACGGCAACGACATCATCTTCGGTGACCTGATCACCCTCAACGGCGTTGTCAGCGAGGGCTACCAAGCACTGCAGACCTACGTTGCGCAGAAGAGCGGTGTCGAAGTCAGCGCCATCACCACCAGCAACGTTCACCAGTACATTACCGAGCACTACACCGAGTTCGATATCTCCGGTGCCAAAGACGGCAACGACATCCTGTCGGGCGGCAATGGCAACGACATCCTCTTCGGCCAAGGTGGTAACGACACCCTCGACGGTGGCAAAGGTAACGACATCTTGCTGGGTGGTACTGGCAATGACACCCTGATCGGCGGCCAGGGCGACGATATCCTGATCGGTGGCAGCGGTGCGGACACCTTCGTGTGGAAGGCGGGCGATTACGGCAACGACGTCATCAAGGACTTCAAGATGACGGACAAGGACAAGATCGACTTGAGCGATCTGCTTCAGGGCGAGAAAGGCAGCACCATCGACAATTACCTGAAGCTCACCACGGTGGACGGCACGACGACGCTGCAGGTCAGCAGCGAAGGCAAGCTCAACGCTGCTGGCGGTCTGGCAAATGCCGATGTGACCATCAAGCTCGAAGGGGTGAACTGGTCCAACACCACGGTCAACTCGTTGATCAGCGGTGCTGACCCAACCATCATCATCCACAACAAAGACAACTGATCGACCACCGGGGCCGCCTAGCGGCCCCGGCTCTTTCCTGCCATACGTCAACAGCGCATAATCTGGCGCCGGGCCTGCGGGCCCGGTGATCTTTGCCTATGCTGCTGTCTACCAACAAGGAATCAACGTGACGAGGGACACCGCCATGTTCTACGTGCAACGCGACGCTGCCGGCCAGTTGCTGCGGGTAGAAGCAGCCTCTTTTGACCAGTTCACCGAAATGCTCCCAGCCGACCATGCTGATATCCAGGAATGGTTTGCCGATGACGCCGTTGAAAACAGCCTCGCCCAGCTCAAGCAAAGCGACCTGGACATGATCCGGGTACTTGAAGACCTGATCGATGTGCTGACCGCCAAGGGCGTGTTCAAGATCACCGACCTGCCCGCCGGCGCGCAGGCCAAGTTGCTCAACCGCTCCACCGCGCGCAAGGCGCTAAGCAGCCTGAACAACCTTATCGATGAAGAAGAGCAGGGCGGGCTGATCTGATCACGGCGCAGCCTGGCCCTGGTGCTATGGTTATTCTTTAAAGGTATTTAAATTATTTCTCTTATGACTTTATAGTCACCACCACTGCGTACCCGTCGACCAATCGATGCGCCGCACGACTTGAACCCACACGGGAAAACCCCGTGCGTTTCTGATCGTTGCGCGCCATTGAAGTCGCGCACTGCGTGGGAGTGATAAATGTCAGCCGCCTCGAACGCCTTGTCGACCATCGACAGCGCCCAGCCGCAAGTTTTCGAAATCCGCCCGTTCTCCGGTGCCGTAGGCGCCGAGATCATCGGCCTGGACCTGGACAAACCGGTCAACGCCGGGGATTTCACCCGAATCCATCGCGCCCACCTCGACCACCATGTGCTGGTGTTCCGCGACCAGCGCATCAGCCCGAAACAGCAGATCGCTTTCAGCCGCCGCTTTGGTGAGTTGCAGATCCACGTGCTCAAGCAGTTCCTGCTGGCAGGCCACCCCGAGATCCTGATTGTTTCCAACATCATCGAGAACGGCCAGAGCATTGGCCTGGGTGATGCCGGTAAGTTCTGGCACTCGGACCTGTCGTATAAAGAACTGCCCAGCCTCGGTTCGATGCTGCATGCCCAGGAACTGCCCAGCGAAGGCGGCGACACCCTGTTTGCCGACATGCACAAAGCTTGGGATGCCGTACCCGATGCCCTGCGCAAACAGATCGAGGGCCGCAGTGCCGCTCACTCCTACACCGCTCGCTACGCCGAGACCAAATTCGAAGGCAACTGGCGCCCGACCCTGACCGCCGAGCAATTGGCGCAGGTCAAGGAAGTCATCCACCCCGTGGTCCGCACACATCCGGAAAACGGCCGCAAGGCGCTGTTTGTCAGTGAAGGCTTCACCACTCGCATCGTCGGCTTGCCAGACGATGAAAGCCACGACGTGCTGCAACAGTTGTACGCCCTGAGCGTGCTGGAACAGAACATCTACCGCCACCAATGGCAGGCCCACGACCTGGTGTTCTGGGACAACCGCTCGCTGATCCACCTGGCCGCCGGCTGCCCCGCACACCTGCGCCGCAAGCTGTACCGCACCACCATCCAGGGCGATGCCCCGTTCTGACGACTGAGGAAATCTTCATGCGCAAATCCATCAGCCGCCTGGCGGCAAGCATCGGCCTGGGCGCTAGCCTGGTCATCGGCAGCCTGGCCGCCCCCGCAGTGGCCCAGGCCGAAGGCAAGATCCGTATTGCCGAGCAGTTCGGCATCGTCTACCTGCTGCTTAACGTGGTACGTGACCAGCACCTGATCGAAAAGCACGGCAAGGAGCAGGGCATCGACATCGACGTCGACTGGGCCCAGCTGTCGGGTGGCTCGGCCATCAATGACGCACTGCTGTCCGGTTCGGTGGACATCGCCGGCGCAGGTGTCGGCCCACTGCTGACTGTGTGGGACCGCACCAAAGGCCGGCAGAACGTGAAGGCAGTGGCCTCGCTGGGCAACTTCCCTTACTACCTGGTCAGCAGCAACCCCAACGTGAAGACCATCGCCGACATTTCCGACAAAGACCGCATCGCTGTGCCGGCGGTAGGTGTTTCGGTGCAGTCGCGCTTCCTGCAGTACGCCGCCGCCCAGCAGTGGGGCGACAAGGAATACAACCGCCTCGACAAATACACCCTCGCCGTACCGCACCCGGACGCCACCGCCGCGCTGCTGGCGGGCGGCACCGAGCTGAACGGGCACTTCTCCAACCCGCCGTTCCAGGACCAGGTACTGGCCAACAAGGACGTGCACGTGGTGCTCAACAGCTACGACCTGCTCGGCCCCAACTCGCCGACCTTGCTGTTTGCCACCGAGAAATTCCGCAAGGACAACCCTAAAACCTACAAGGCTTTCGTTGACGCCCTGGCCGAAGCCGCAGACTTCGCCCAGAAAGACAAGGCAGCTGCCGCCGACACCTACATCCGCGTGACAAAGGCCAAGATCGACCGCGACGCGCTGATCAAGCTGATCGACAACCCGCAGTACGAATTCACCATCACGCCGAAGAACACCTACAAGCTCGCCGATTTTCTCTATCGGGTAGGCGCCATCAAGCACAAGCCGGAATCGTGGAAGGACTACTTCTTCCAGGATGAACGCCCGCTGCAAGGGAGCTGATCGATCATGACCGCCCCATTGCCAGGCCACACGGCCAGCAACCTGAGCCGTGTCGTAACGCCGCCTTTGCTCAAGGTGGATAACCTCAGCCTCGAATACCGCACCGCGCAACGCGTGGTGCGGGCTACTCACCAGGTCAGCTTCGAAGTCGACCGTGCGGACCGCTTTGTGCTGCTCGGCCCCTCCGGCTGCGGCAAGTCCACCTTGCTCAAGGCCGTGGCCGGTTTCATCCCGCCTCAGGAAGGGCAGATTCTGCTCCAGGGGCAGGAGGTCCGCGGCCCAGGCCCCGACCGCATCGTGGTGTTCCAGGAGTTCGACCAGTTGCCGCCGTGGAAGACGGTGAAGCAGAACGTCATGTTCCCACTGTTGGTTTCCGGCCAGCTAAAAAGGGCCGAGGCTGAAGAACGGGCGCTGCATTACCTTGAGAAGGTCGGCTTGGCCGCCTTCGCCGATGCCTATCCGCACACCTTGTCGGGCGGTATGAAGGCACGCGTGGCAATTGCCAGGGCGTTGGCCACGCAACCAAAGATTCTGTTGATGGATGAGCCGTTCGCCGCCCTGGATGCGCTGACCCGGCGCAAGATGCAGGAAGAACTGTTGCTGTTGTGGGAGGAAGTGCGATTCACCCTGCTGTTCGTGACCCATTCCATTGAGGAAGCGCTGGTAGTCGGCAACCGCATCCTGCTGTTGTCGCCGCACCCCGGGCGAGTGCGGGCCGAAGTGCACAGCCATCAATACGACCTGGGCAGCCTGGGTGCCAGCGACTTCCAGGCCAGTGCCCGGCGTATCCACCGTTTGCTGTTTGACGAGGCGGATACCCCGGAACAGCCCGACGACCTTGGCTTCAATGATATTCGCATCGCCTACTGACAGGAGCTTCAGCCATGACCACTACACCTGTACGCCAGGAATACGAGGTGCAGCTGCAGCCCCTGCTCAGTGTGCCTTTGGAACGCCAGTTATCGTTGGCGCAACGTCTGTGGCAGCAAGGCTGGCTGCGCAAGGCGGTCATCTTGATGGTGATTGCCGTGCTGTGGGAGGCCATCGCCCGCTACCAGGACAACGACCTGCTGTTGCCGAGCTTTCTGCAAACCGCTGCGGCCTTTTGGGACGGCTTGCTTAGCGGAGAACTGCTAGCCAAAGTCGGTGTTTCGCTGGTGATTTTGCTAAAGGGCTATGTGCTGGGCATCGTCCTGGCCTTCGGCCTGACCAGCCTTGCGGTTTCGACCCAACTGGGCCGGGACCTGCTGGGCACGTTGACCTCGATGTTCAACCCGCTGCCGGCCATTGCCTTGTTGCCCTTGGCGTTGCTGTGGTTCGGGCTGGGCGACAACAGCCTGATCTTCGTGCTGGTGCATTCGGTGCTGTGGGCCTTGGCGCTGAACACGTATGCGGGCTTTCTCGGGGTCTCGGAAACACTGCGCATGGCGGGCCGCAACTATGGCCTGAAAGGGCTGCGGCTGGTGCTGCATATTCTCGTGCCGGCGGCCTTGCCGTCGATTCTGTCGGGGCTGAAGATCGGCTGGGCCTTTGCCTGGCGTACACTGATCGCCGCCGAACTGGTGTTTGGTGCCAGCAGCGGTAAAGGCGGGTTGGGCTGGTACATCTTCCAGAACCGAAACGAGCTGTATACCGACAAGGTATTTGCCGGGTTGGCGGTGGTGATCCTGATCGGCTTGCTGGTGGAAGGACTGGTGTTCAACACCCTGGAGCGGCTGACCGTGCGACGGTGGGGGATGCAACGCTAGTTCGTAAGCCTGTACCGGCCCCTTCGCGGGTACAGGCTAAAGCTTGTGGTACTGAGCTGCCGCATTGCTCAGGATCCTGCCAATCTCTTCCCGCAACCCCGCAGGCTGCTCCACCACCACCCCATCGCCATGGCTCAACAGCCACCAACGCAACGGCCAGCCATCACTGACCGTGCCGCGCAACCGATGCCCATGTTCCAGCGCCGTGAGTTGCATGTCGCCGCTCAGCGGCGCATCGCGCAGCTGCCGCGCCAGTGTATCGCTGATCCGCGCCACCAGCTCCACGCCTTCACCCTGCGTCGGCTGCAACGCATCCCCGCGCAGGTGCATCAGCAAGTCGAAGCTGCCACGCAACTCGCCAACCGCACTGGCTGACCAGTGCCAGCCGAACGGGATGCTCTTGTCATTGCGCTCCAGCGGGAAGATCAGCGACAGCTCATTGAGGTCGCGCTCGACCGTGCGTTTGCTGACCGTGAAGCCCACATCGCGCAGGCCCCAGACAAGCTCGGCGCTGGTAGTGCCGGGGGAGCGGCTGGGCAGCAGGCGCAGCAGCGCCCACTGACGGCTGAGGGTGGCGCGAGTTGTGGCGAACGGCAAAATGTAACGTCCTTGTCTAGGCTTGCCGCAACAGGATGGCGGCACGCGTGATGGATGGCAATTGGCCACAGCCTGCTCAGATCAAGGAACTCGCATTTGGTTGCCATGTGCCGAATCGTTCGCGACAGGTTTTGACGTGACGTCACGCAGAATCACGCCTCATCACAGCCGAAGGTTGGGGCTGTGCGTCGTTCAATGAGGATGAACATGTCTGCTGCCAGCAATATCCATTCGCTGCTTGCCCGCCTTCTTCCCGAGCGGGTCATTGCGCCACCGACCCCGGTCGGGAGGCGACAGCGGCTGTTTGCCGGTGTGGGTTTGCCCAGCCAGCGCTCGATGCTGGTCAACCGTCTGGATGAGGCCAGTGACCTGCAGGCGGTGTATGCCGACCTGCGCCGCCAGGCGTTGCTAGGCAGCGTGGCGGCACTGAACGACCTCGGCTGGATCTGGCTCAACGGCAAGTACTGGCGTGCCGATACCGTGCTGGCTGGCCACCTGCTGCGCATGGCGGCCCTGCAAGGCAATGCCGCTGCATGGTTCAACCTTGGGCAGCAGCATTACTTTGGCAAAGGCATCGACCCTTCCTACGTGCAGGCGGCGGAGTGCTACCGGCAGGCTTTCGAACTGGGCATGCTCCACGCAGCCGCGGCCTTGGGTGACTTGTATGAGGAGGAGGTGTGCGATGGCGACCTGGATTGGCAGGTGGACCTGGTGCAGGCTTACCAGTGGTTCATGCGCGGGGCTGAGCGGGGTGAAGCGCGTTGCCGCTTTGAGGTGGGTTACCGGTTGATGCACGGGCTTTACGTAGACGCAGACATCAAGGCCGCACTGTACTGGCTGGAGCTGGCGGCAGCGGCGGGGGTAGTGCAGGCGGCGGAAGAACTGGCAGTGCATTTCAGCAGCCGCGATGGGCTGCGCTACCAGGAGTGGCGGGACCGGGCGGTGCAGATGGGCAGCACGTTGGCCTTGACCATGAAGCTGGAAGACCAGATCCAGCCCTGAGTTTTCAGTTGCCTGTGCCGGCCTCTTCGCGGGCACGCCCGCTCCCACAGGTACCCCACAAATGCTCAGACCTTTGGTTTTCCTGTGGGAGCGGGCGCGCCCGCGAAGAGGCCGGCACAGGCTAAAAAATGAACAACATTTAACCCGGCGATTCGTCACCTCCTGTTGACGACAGGGGGAGGCACAGGCGTATATTGATAGTTAGCAAACTATGAATATCCTTGGTTCCTTTCATGTCCCTTGATCTCCTGCGCCTGCAAGTCAGCAGTGGCATGGTGGTTGCCGCTCGTCATTGGCGGCGCATCTGCCATACCGCGCTGATCGGTTACGGCATTTCCGAAGCCTGCGCCGCGCCATTGCTGATGATCGTGCGCCTGGGCGACGGCGTGCACCAAGTGGCGGTGGCCCAGGCTGCCGGCCTGGAAAGCCCATCACTGGTGCGCTTGCTCGACCAATTGTGCAAGGCCGGCCTGGTGTGCCGCAGCGAGGACCCACTGGACCGCCGCGCCAAAGCCCTGAGCCTGACCGCCGAAGGCCGTGCCCTGGCCGAAGCGATCGAAGCCGAACTGGTGCGCCTGCGCCGCGATGTGCTCAACGGAATCGACCAGGCCGACCTGGAAGCCACCTTGCGCGTGCTGCGCGCTTTTGAAGCTGCCGGCCTGGGCAGTGCGGGCGGGGTGGCATGAACGGCTTCTTCAGTTCGGTACCTCCGGCCCGCGACTGGTTCTACGGCGTGCGAACCTTCGGCGCCTCCATGATCGCCTTGTACATCGCGTTGCTCATGCAGTTGCCGCGCCCCTACTGGGCGATGGCCACGGTGTACATCGTCTCCAGCCCGTTCGTCGGCCCGACCAGCTCCAAAGCGCTGTACCGCGCAGTGGGTACGCTGCTGGGTGCCGGCGGGGCGATTTTCCTGGTGCCGCCGCTGGTGCAATCGCCGTTGCTGCTAAGCATCGCAATCGCGTTGTGGACTGGCACTTTGCTGTTCCTGTCGCTAAACCTGCGCACGGCCAACAACTACGTGCTGATGCTGGCCGGCTACACCTTGCCGATGATCGCCCTGGCGGTGGTCGACAACCCGCTGGCGGTGTTCGACGTGGCGTCTTCCCGCGCTCAGGAAATTTGCCTGGGGATCGTCTGCGCGGCGGTGGTCGGCGCCATTTTCTGGCCGCGCCGGTTGGCCCCTGTGGTGCTCGGCGCTACGGGTAACTGGTTCACCGAAGCGATCCGCTACAGCGACACCTACCTGGCCCGCGAAGCCAGCGGCGACAAGGTCGGCGGCATGCGCGGGGCGATGGTCGCCACCTTCAACTCGCTGGAGTTGATGATCGGCCAGCTAGGCCACGAAGGCGCTGGCCCACATACCCTGAAGAACGCCCGCGAGCTGCGCGGGCGGATGATTCATCTGCTGCCGGTAATCGACGCGCTCGACGACGCCGTGGTGGCCTTGGAAGGTCGCGCGCCGGCCCAGTTCGCCCAGCTTCAACCTGTACTTGAAGCCGCTCGTGAATGGCTCAAAGGCACTGCCGACAGCGCGTCGGTCGCGCGCTGGACTGCGCTGCACGAACAGATCGACCGCTTGCAGCCCGCTGCCGCCGCCCTCGACCAGCGCGCCGAGCTTTTATTGTCCAACGCCCTGTACCGCCTGACCGAATGGGCCGACTTGTGGCAGGACTGCTGCACCTTGCAGCACGCCTTGCGTACCGACGATGCCAAGCCTTGGCGTGCGGTGTACCGCCACTGGCGCCTGAGCCGCCTGACGGCGTTCTTCGACCGCGGCCTTATGCTGTACTCGGTTGCCTCCACCGTACTGGCGATTGTGGTCGCCTGTGGCTTGTGGATCGGCCTGGGCTGGAACGACGGCGCCAGCGCCGTGATCCTCGCGGCAGTATCGTGCAGTTTCTTCGCCGCCATGGATGACCCGGCGCCGCAGATCTACAAGTTCTTCTTCTGGACACTGCTGTCGGTCATCTTCTCCAGCCTGTACCTGTTCCTGGTGCTGCCCAACCTGCACGATTTCCCGATGCTGGTGCTGGCCTTCGCCGTACCGTTCATCTGCGTTGGCACCCTGACCGTACAGCCGCGCTTCTACCTGGGTACCTTGCTGACCATCGTCAACACCTCGACCTTCATCAGCATTCAGGGCGCCTACGACGCCGACTTCTTCACCTTCCTCAACGCCAACCTGGCCGGCCCCGTGGGGCTGTTGTTCGCCTTTATCTGGACCCTGGTGATGCGCCCGTTCGGCGTAGAGCTGGCGGCCAAGCGCATGACCCGCTTCGCCTGGCGCGACATCGTCGAAATGACCGAGCCGGCGACCCTGGCTGAACACCGCCAGGTTGGCGTGCAGATGCTTGACCGCCTGATGCAGCATTTGCCGCGGCTGTCGCAAACGGGTCAGGACAGCGGCGTGGCACTGCGTGATCTGCGTGTGGGGCTGAACCTGCTTGACCTGTTGGCCTATATGCCGCGTGCCGGCCAGCAGGCTCGCGAGCGCCTGAACACGGTGGTTGAGGAAGTCGGCGCGCACTACGCCGCCTGCCTGCGTGCCGGCGAACGCCTGCATGCCCCGGCCGCGCTGCTGCGCAACATGGAGCGTGCACGCCTGGCGCTGAACCTGGATGAGCTGTACGAGCGCGGCGATGCCCGCACCCACCTGCTGCATGCCCTGAGCGGCCTGCGGTTGGCGCTGTTGCCGGGCGTGGAAGTGATGCTCGACCCCGCCGAACAACCGCAATTGCCCCCTGGCCTCGACGGAGCGCCCCTGTGATTGGTGAACTGGATATCAGCGGGGTGTTCCTGCCTACGCTGCTGGTGATGATGTTTGGCACCTACCTGCTGTTCCTCGGGGTACACGCGGTGCTGGTGCGTATGCATTTCTACCGCCTGGTCTGGCACCGGGCGCTGTTCAACGTTGCCCTTTATGCCGTGCTGCTTGGCGCGGTGGACCACTTTTGCCGAAACCTGATGCTGCCATGAAAAAACCTTTGCTGACTTTGGGCCGTGTGGTCCTGACCTTGCTGGTAGTGACCTTCGCCGCCGTGCTCGTGTGGCAGATGGTGGTGTACTACATGTTTGCCCCCTGGACCCGCGACGGCCACATCCGCGCCGACGTGATCCAGATCGCCCCCGATGTGTCGGGGTTGATCCAGAAGGTCGAGGTGCGCGACAACCAGACCGTCAAACGCGGCGACGTGCTGTTCACCATCGACCAGGACCGCTTCACCCTGGCCCTGCGCCAGGCCAAGGCGACCCTGGGCGAGCGCCAGGAAACCCTGGCCCAGGCCTCGCGCGAAGCGCAGCGCAACCGTAAGCTGGGCAACCTGGTGGCCGCCGAGCAGCTGGAGGAAAGCCAGTCTCGCGAGGCCCGTGCCCGCTCTGCTGTCAGTGAGGCCCAGGTAGCGGTCGACACCGCCCAGCTCAACCTCGACCGTTCGGTGGTGCGCAGCCCGGTGGACGGCTACCTCAACGACCGCGCGCCGCGTAACCACGAGTTCGTCACGGCCGGCCGCCCGGTGCTCTCAGTGGTCGACAGTGCCTCGTACCACGTCGACGGCTACTTCGAGGAGACCAAGCTGGGTGGCATCCACATCGGCGACGCCGTGGACATTCGCGTGATGGGTGACAACACCCGCCTGCGCGGCCATGTGCAGAGCTTTGCCGCCGGCATCGAAGACCGCGACCGCAGCAGCGGCGCTAACCTGCTGCCCAACGTCAACCCGGCGTTCAGCTGGGTACGCCTTGCGCAGCGTATTCCGGTGCGCATCGCCTTTGACGAAGTGCCCGAGGACTTCCGCATGATCGCCGGGCGTACCGCCACGGTGTCGATCATCGAGGGCCAGCGCCCATGAAACAACTGATCCTGGCCGGCCTGTGCCTGTCGCTGGGGGCCTGCATGATGGTTGGCCCCGACTATGAGGTGCCCAAGGATGCGGCGGTACAACGCAGCGACCTCAACGGCCCGCTGCGCCAGGACGCCGACAGCGTGGTCTCGGCGCCGGTACCCGAGGACTGGTGGCAGCTGTATCAGGATCAAAGGCTGAACGAACTGGTGCGCCAGGCCCTGAGCGCCAACACCGAGCTGCGCGTGGCCGCCGCCAACATCGCCAAGGCCCGCGCTCAGGTCGAAGTGGCCGAATCGCAAGGTGGCTTCAATGGTGGCGTCAAGCTCGGTGCCCAGCGCCTGCAGGAGGCCGGCCAAGCCTTCCTGCTGCCCGAAAAGGTGCCAGTGGCCAACATTGGTGAAGCCATCATCAGCGCCTCGTACCAGTTCGACCTGTGGGGCACGTTCAAGCGCGGCACCGAGGCCGCCAAGGCCAATGCCGACGCTGCACAGGCGGCGGCCGACACCGCCCGTATCACCTTGGTGGCAGATGTGGTCAAGGCTTACACCCAGGTGTGCTCGGCAAACGAGGAATACCACATCGCCCGCGAATCGCTCGACTTGCAGGAGCAGAGCGTGAAGCTCAACCAGCGCCTGCGTGATGCCGGCCGTGGCGATGAAACCCAGGTCACCCGCTCCCAGACCCAGTTCAAATCCTTGCGCGCCGAGTTGCCACGCTTCAAGGCTGAGCGTGAGACCGGCGTGTACACCCTGGCTGCGCTGCTGGCTAAACCGGTGGACCAGTTGCCTGCCGGCACCGCTGATTGTGCCGAGCTGCCGCACCTGAGCCAGCTGGTTCCGGTGGGCGACGGTGCGGCCCTGCTCAAGCGCCGCCCAGATGTTCGCCAGGCCGAGCGCCAGCTGGCTGCAGCCACTGCTTACATAGGTGTAGCGACCGGTGCGCTGTATCCGGACATCAGCATCGGCGCTCAGGTTGGCACCATCGGTATCCTGGACGACCTTGGCGACCCGTCGACCAACCGCTGGGGCTTTGGCCCGCAGGTCAGCTGGTCCATTCCCACCAACGGCACCCGGGCCCGCATTCGCATGGCCGAAGCGTCTACCCAAGCCTCCTTGGCCAACTTCGATGGCGTGGTGCTGAACGCCATACGCGAAACCCAGACCCGCCTGGCGCAGTACAGCGCCCTGCTGGACCGGCGCGATGCCTTGGCCGAGGCGGAGAAATCGGCCAAGGAAGCAGCAGACCAGACCCACCGGTATTACCAGGCCGGGCGTGAATCGTTCCTGGCGGATTTGCAGGCGACGCGGACTTATACCGATATGCGCGCGCAGTTGGCGGCGGCCAATAGCCAGGTAGCCATGGGGCAGATTGGCGTGTTCCTCGCATTGGGTGGAGGGTGGAAGGAAAGTGCGGCTGAGCAGCCACGCCCATAGTTCTGCTAGTTACTTGACCGCTTTAGAGTTCGTCATGCTCCGCCTGACTTAACCAGGCAGGTGGAACATGGAAAAAGTTACGTGTGGGATGCCTGTTGGCATCGTGGAAGAGCAGGCCGGGCACTTTTGTGCAAAGTCCAGCTATGCGCCTTACGGGTTCGATGGTACCCAGGCAGTCGGGGTACCGGGCTTCAACGGACAGCCTCGTGACCGGGTGACCGGGTGTTATCTGCTAGGCGCCGGCTACCGGGCCTACAACCCTGGGCTGATGCGTTTCAACAGCCCGGACAGCTGGAGCCCGTTCGGCGAAGGCGGGTGGAGTAGCTATGCCTATGTCTCGTGCGACCCCATAAACCACAGTGATCCAACGGGACATATCAAGTACCCACAGCGACCATTGTCGCTGCAGATAAGCCCGAAACAGACATTCAATTCGCCACCCAGATCCCACAGTGCTCCCGTTTTAGCGAAACCCTTGCTGAGCCAAACGCCATCAAGTGCGTCAAGCTCCTCCGGAGGGCGCGCACCCGGCAGTGGGCAGTACAGTTCTCAAATATCGTGGAGCTCCAACGCCTCTTCAGGCTCCAGCAAAGGGTGGGCATTAGACAAATCCAACGCCACCTTCAAAAAGCTGACCAAGTCCGAACAGAAAGTATTCGATGTTTTCCAGAACGCCATACACCACTTTGGCATGTCTCCCAAAGACGCTTCAATGTTGGCGGGTGCTAGTAACTATAAATTGCTGCCCAACAATAAAGTCGACAATTTCCAGGTTCGGCTTAGCCAAGGGCAGCGGGTCTCAGGTGAAATCGAAGGTAAGACAGCGATCATTCGTCAGGTAGGTGGGCATACATGACACCGCCGGTGATCCAACGGCAAAGCCCCTGGCCATTCCATTTCATCAGATTTGTAGCAAGATTTTTCATGAAATCCGTCCAGCACCCTTGAGGGAAGCCAAGTCGGAGTGAACAATGTTCTCTTTCGTATTCCCTTCGAGACTGGCCATGAAAACCCGTTCCCGTCTGTTTGCCTGGCTGCCTGCTGCATTGCTCGGGCCGGTGCTGGCGCTGTGCAGCACCCTGGTGTTGGCCGAAGCCCCGGCCGAGGCCAGCAAGGCCATGCACCTGCTGGACTACATTGGCGCCGACTACCCGCCGACCGTGCAGGGCGGCAAGGTGATCGACGATGGCCAATACCGCGAGCAACAGGCGTCCAGCAAGGTGTTAGCGGAGCTGGTCAAAGGCTTGCCGGTAAATGGCGAGCAAGCAGCCTTGGAGCAGGGCGTGCAGGCGCTGCGCCAGGCGATCGACCAGCGCTTGGAAGGCGTGGCGGTGGCCAAGCAGGCTCGCCAGCTGGGCGCGCGCCTGGCAGTGGCCTACGAGGTCAGCCAGGCCCCGGTGATCACTCCGGACCCGGTCCGTGGCGCTTCGCTGTACGCGCAAAACTGCTCGATCTGCCATGGCGACACCGGCGCTGGCGATGGCCCGGCAGGCGTGGGGCTGGAGCCAGCCCCGTCTAACCTGCGCGATGTCTCACGCCTTGACCGGTTGAGCCTGTTCGACCTCTACAACGCCCTTTCGCTGGGCATCGACGGCACCGAGATGCCGTCCTTTGCCGACCAGCTGGATGACCGCCAGCGCTGGGATGTGGCTGCCTACATCGCAAGCTTCACCGCCAAGCCCGAAGCCGGTAAAGGCGACAAGACCTGGAATATTGCCGACCTGGCGCGCCAGACACCGTCCGAAGTCGCGGCCAACGAAGGTAATGCGGTCGTAGAGGCGTTCCGCGCCCAGCGCGCCCAGCCGCCGCAGGTCAAGCGCGGCCCGGCGCAGTTGCTGGAGTACACCGCCAGCACGCTGGACAAGAGCCTGGCGGCCTACCGCGCAGGCGACCACGACCAGGCTTACGACCTGTCTGTGGCGGCTTACCTGGAAGGTTTCGAACTGGTGGAAAGCTCACTGGACAACGTCGATGCCCAGGTGCGCAAGGACACTGAAAAGTCGTTGATGGCTTATCGTCAGTCACTGCAGGACGGGTTGCCCGTAGCCCAGGCCGAGCAACGTCTGACCCAGGCCAAGGCCAAGCTCGACCAGGCAGCCAAGCTGTTGGGCAGCGATGGCTTGAGCTGGTCGCTGAGTTATATCTCCGGTTTGCTGATCCTGCTGCGCGAAGGGCTTGAGGCCATTCTGGTGCTGGCGGCGATCCTGGCCTTCCTGCGCAACACTGGCCAACAGTCCGCGGTGCGTAGCGTCAACATCGGCTGGGCACTGGCACTGGTTGCCGGCTTTGCCACCTGGGCCTTGGCGGCTTATGTGATCGACGTCGGCGGCGCCCAGCGCGAGTTGCTGGAAGGCTGCACGGCGCTGTTCGCGGCGGTGATGGTCCTGTGGCTCGGGGTCTGGATGCATGACCGCCGCCATGCAGCAGCCTGGCAGAACTACATCAAAAGCAGCCTGGTCAGCGGCGGAGGGCGCTTCGGCTTTGCCTTGCTGGCGTTCTTCTCGGTCTACCGTGAACTGTTCGAAGTGATCCTGTTCTACGAAACCCTTTGGCTGCAGGCAGGCCCTGCCGGCCATCAGGCGGTACTGGCGGGTGGCGCAACGGCGCTGGTGCTGTTGGTGGGCCTTGCGTGGGTGATTCTGCGTGGTTCGGCCAAGCTGCCGCTGTCGCTGTTCTTCAGCATCAACGCCGCGCTGCTGTGTGCATTGTCGGTCGTGTTCGCCGGGCATGGCGTGAAGGCGCTGCAAGAGGCCGGGGTGCTGGGCACACGGCCGGTGGCGTTCTTCGAATTCGACTGGCTGGGGATTCACGCCGACGCCTACTCGCTGTCAGCGCAGGTGGTGGCCTTACTGGCCATCGTGTTCCTGTACGGGCGCTCGTGGCTGGCGGAAAAGCGCAGGGCAGCGGCTAACTGAAAAGGGCCGCTCTGCGGCCCCTTGCAATCTCGGATCAGGCTGGCTGTGGCGCTTTCAGAATGTTCTGCAGCAACTGGACACTGTTGACGGCGTCATGACCCAGGCTGGTCAGGTAGCCGCCATCAGGCTGATCAGTCAGCTTCTTATCATACAAGCGTTGCGCCGCCGCGATCAGGGCTGGGGCGGCGGCGCTGGTTATCTTGATGCCCTCCTGGCTGCTGTCGTGTTTGAACAGCGCGAGTACTTCCAGTTCGTCGATCAGATCGGGGGTAAAAGGCATGGCAGCTCCTGACTTCCAGACAAGGATTAGGGCACTGTTCAACGGTGCCTGATCTTCGAGTGTAGCCGGGTTATTCGTCCTCGCCTTGATCCATCTCAGGCGGCAGTTCCGGCAGCGCTCTCAGGGCGTTCTCGTACCACTCACGGTCGAACTCGCGATCTTCCTTCAGCATGTTGTCAACCTCGAAGGCCAGCACATGGGCCATCAGGTTGAGAATGTCTTCACGCTCGTAGCCGACCAACTTCAGTTTGTTGAAAGTGGCCTTGGCCGCAGCCGGGTCGCCGCTTTCAATCTGGTTTTCGATGGCCTGGGTCAGCGTTGCCTCGGCAAAGGCTTCGTCGTCGTTGTCGATGTCGGTGGGCTCGCTCATGGCGCTACTCCTGAGTTGGGATGCACAGTGTGCCATGCCCGTGGCGGCAATGCCCGGGCATTGACGGGGTGCATGACGCTGGTCAGCGGCGGGCGTACGGTCTATAAAAGCCGGGCCATCCCCTTACGGCCTGGAGGCTGTTACCTCATGCTCAAGCTTCATGGATTCTCGGTCAGCAACTACTACAACATGGTCAAGCTGGCCCTGCTGGAAAAAGGCCTGCCCTTCGAGGAAGTCACCTTCTATGGCGGCCAGGCGCCACAGGCGCTGGAGGTAAGCCCTCGGGGCAAGGTGCCGGTGCTGGAAACCGAACACGGTTTTCTCAGTGAAACCAGTGTGATCCTCGACTATATCGAGCAGACCCCGGGCGGCAAGGCACTGCTGCCAGTTGATCCGTTTGGTCAGGCCAAGGTGCGTGAGCTGCTCAAGGAAATCGAGCTGTACATCGAGCTGCCGGCGCGTACCTGCTATGCCGAGTCGTTCTTTGGCATGTCGGTGGAGCCGCTGGTCAAGGAGAAGGCCCGTGCCGATTTGCTGGCCGGGTTTGCCACGCTCAAGCGTAATGGGCGTTTTGCGCCTTATGTAGCGGGCAAGGAACTGACGCTGGCAGACCTGATGTTCTGCTTCTCGGTCGATCTGGCTTATGCAGTGGGCAAGAAAGTGCTGAACATCGACTTCCTGGCGGATTTCCCGCAGGCCAAGGCTTTGTTGCAGCTGATGGGTGAGAACCCGCACATGGCGCGGATCGTGGCAGACAAGGAGGCGTCGATGCCGGCCTTCATGGAGATGATTCGCAGCGGCAAACGCTGAGATCAGTGTTGGCCCCTTCGCGGGTAAACCCGCTCCCACAGGGACTGCGATGCTTTTGAAACCTGTGTGATGCCTATGGCCCCCACAGGACTGCACAGCCTTTGAAACCAGCGCAATACCTGTGGGAGCGGGCGTGCCCGCGAACGAGGGCGAAGCCCTCGCAATGGGCGTTAACGCGAAGCCAGCAGGTCTTTGCCACGCACAGCGGCGGCACGCACCTGCGCCGGTGCCGTACCACCAATGTGGTCACGGGCGTTCACCGAGCCTTCCAGGGTCAGCACGGCAAACACGTCCTGCTCGATCTGGTCGCTGAACTGGCGCAGTTCGTCCAGGCTCATCTCGGCCAGGTCCTTGCCCGTGTCCACACCGTACTTCACAGCATGGCCAACGATTTCGTGGCAGTCACGGAATGGCAGCCCCCGGCGAACCAGGTAGTCGGCCAGGTCGGTGGCGGTGGAGAACCCGCGCAGTGCCGCTTCACGCATGATGGCGTGCTTTGGCTTGATCGCCGGGATCATGTCGGCAAAGGCACGCAGCGAGTCGCGCAGGGTATCGGCGGCGTCGAACAGCGGCTCCTTGTCTTCCTGGTTGTCCTTGTTGTAGGCCAGCGGCTGGCCTTTCATCAGGGTCAGCAGGCCGGTCAGGGCGCCGAACACACGGCCGGTCTTGCCACGTACCAGTTCCGGCACGTCCGGGTTCTTTTTCTGCGGCATGATCGAGCTGCCAGTGCAGAAGCGGTCCGGCAGGTCGATGAACTGGAACTGCGCGCTGGTCCACAGCACCAGCTCTTCGGAGAAGCGCGACAGGTGCATCATTGCCACACTGGCAGCGGCGCAGAATTCGATGGCGAAGTCGCGGTCCGACACGCCGTCTAGCGAGTTGCCGCCCACGGCCTCAAAGCCCAGCAGCTTGCAGGTGAGTTCGCGGTCGATCGGGTAGGTCGTACCCGCCAGTGCGGCGCTGCCCAGGGGCATGCGGTTGGTGCGCTTGCGGCAGTCGACCAGGCGCTCGTAGTCGCGGCTGAGCATTTCGAACCACGCCAGCAGGTGGTGGCCGAAAGTGACCGGCTGCGCCGTCTGCAGGTGGGTGAAACCGGGCATGATCGTTTCTGCTTCACGCTCGGCCTGCTCCAGCAGGCCCTTCTGCAGGCGGGTGATTTCGGCCAGGATCAGGTCGATTTCATCGCGCAACCACAGGCGGATGTCGGTGGCCACCTGATCGTTGCGGCTACGGCCAGTGTGCAGCTTCTTGCCGGTGATGCCGATGCGGTCGGTCAGGCGCGCCTCGATGTTCATGTGCACGTCTTCGAGGTCGACGCGCCAGTCGAAGTTGCCGGCCTCAATCTCGCCCTGAATGGTCTTCAGGCCATCGATGATGGTGTCGCGCTCGGCATCGCTGAGCACGCCGACCTGCGCCAGCATGGTGGCATGGGCGATCGAACCCATGATGTCGTGGCGGTACAGGCGCTTGTCGAAATCGACCGAGGCGGTGAAGCGGGCGACGAAGGCGTCGACGGGCTCACTGAAGCGGCCGCCCCAGGACTGATTGGTCTTGTCGGTGCTCATGGATTCACTCATTGCAGGCGTGAACGAAAAAGTGGCGCCGATAATAGCAGGGTTGGGCTGGCTGCCGCAGGGCGCCGGTCGAGAGAAATGCCCGGAAAATGGCACAGAAGGATTTTAAGGAATGAACGGCAGTGTTCCACGGACCGTCTACAGTTGGACAAAGGACAGGCGGTGAATCTGCCGTCCGAGTGAATCTTTGGCCATCGCACCGGTCTAGAGCGTGACCGCAGTGTCGCTCGAACCACATCTGTCTACGCTATACCTGTGCGAGACTCATTCAGGAATCCAGCGCAATTATGAATGTCCTGATCGTTGATGACGAACCCCAAGACCGTGAACGCCTAAGCCGGCTGCTCGGCGAACTGGAGGGTTACACCGTGCTGGAGCCTAGCGCCACCAACGGCGAGGAGGCCCTTGCGCTGATCGAAAGCCTCAAGCCCGATGTGGTCCTCCTGGACATCGGCATGCCAGGCCTGGATGGCCTGCAGGTAGCTGCTCGCCTGTGCGAGCGCGAGGCGCCGCCAGCGGTGGTGTTTTGCACCGGGGATGATGAATACGGTGCCGAGGCATTCAAGGACAGTACCCTCAGCCATGTGACCAAGCCCTTCCAGGCCCAGGTGTTGCGTGATGCCTTGCGCAAGGCCGAAAAACCCAACCGCGCCCAGTTGGCCGCGCTTACCCGGCCGGCCAATGAAGGTGGTGGCCCTCGGAGCCACATCAGTGCCCGTACGCGCAAAGGCATCGAGTTGATCCCTTTGCCCCAGGTGATCTATTTCATTGCCGACCACAAGTACGTGACCTTGCGTCACGAAGGCGGGGAAGTGCTGCTCGACGAGCCGCTCAAAGCCCTGGAAGACGAATTTGGCGAACGCTTCGTGCGCATCCATCGCAATGCGCTGGTTGCCCGCGAGCGTATCGAACGCCTGCAGCGCACCCCGCTGGGGCACTTTCAGTTGTATCTGAAAGGTCTGGATGGCGACGCCCTTACCGTCAGCCGGCGGCATGTGGCCGGTGTGCGCAAGATGATGCAAACCCTCTAAAACCATTTGCGCAAGTCAGTAAGTTTGCGCGGTCCTTGTGGGAGCGGCCTTGTGTCGCGAAAGGGCCGCAAAGCGGCCCCAGCAAGCTATGCACCGCTGCCCAAACCCTGGGGCCGCTTCGCGGCCCTTTCGCGACACAAGGCCGCTCCCACACCAGACTGCGCAGGAGCTGTTGATCCGTATCTGCTAGCGATACCGGCGATGCTGTTATCATCGGCGGCATTTCTCTGGATCGGGGCGTTTCATGTCCACTCGCGAAATCCGCATTGCCACCCGCAAAAGTGCCTTGGCCCTGTGGCAGGCCGAATACGTCAAAGCCCGCCTCGAGCAGGCCCACCCCGGTCTGCTGGTGACCCTGGTGCCCATGGTCAGCCGTGGTGACAAGCTGCTCGACGCGCCGCTGGCAAAAATCGGCGGCAAGGGCCTGTTCGTCAAAGAGCTGGAAACCGCCCTGCTGGACAACGAAGCCGACATCGCCGTGCACTCGATGAAGGACGTGCCCATGGACTTCCCTGAAGGCCTGGGCCTGTACTGCATCTGCGAGCGCGAAGACCCGCGTGACGCCTTCGTTTCCAATACCTTTGACAGCCTTGCTGCGCTGCCTGCCGGCAGCATCGTCGGCACTTCCAGCCTGCGCCGCCAGGCCCAGTTGCTGGCGCGCCGTCCGGACCTGCAAATCCGCTTTCTGCGCGGCAACGTCAACACTCGCCTGGCCAAGCTGGACGCCGGTGAATATGACGCCATCATTCTCGCCGCCGCCGGCCTGATCCGCCTGGGCTTCGAAGACCGGATCACCGCCACCATCAGCGTTGACGACAGCCTGCCGGCTGGCGGCCAGGGCGCAGTGGGCATCGAGTGCCGCAGCGCCGACGTTGGGATCCATGCACTGCTGGCGCCGCTGCACCATGCCGACACCGCCGACCGGGTGGTGGCCGAACGCGCTCTGAACAAACGCCTGAATGGCGGCTGTCAGGTGCCGATCGCCTGCTACGCGGTGCTCGAAGGCGACCAGCTGTGGCTACGTGGCCTGGTTGGCCAGCCTAGCGGTGGTCTCCTGCTTGTGGCCGATGCCCGCGCGTCACGTTCTGCGGCCGAGGCCTTGGGCGTGCAAGTGGCCGAAGACCTGTTGGGCCAAGGCGCCGAGGCCATCCTCAAGGAAGTCTACGGTGAGGCCGGCCACCCGTGAGCCAATGGCGCCTGTTGCTGACCCGGCCTGCCGAGGACTGTGCGGCACTGGCGCAGAACCTGGCGGCAGCGGGGGTGGGCAGCAGCTGCCTGCCGCTGCTGGCGATCGAGCCCGTCACCCTGGAGGCCCGGCAGCGTCTGCTGCTGGAGGGCCTGGATGGCTTCCAGACGATCATCGTGGTCAGCAAACCGGCTGCCCGGTTGTTGCTTGAGCAACTGGCCGAAGCCAGCCTGCTGCCACCACGGCAGGGTTGGTTCACCGTGGGTGAGGCCACCGCTGCAGTGCTGCAGGGGGCGGGGCTGGCGGTAAGCACGCCTCTGCGTGGCGACGACAGCGAAGCATTGCTGGCACTACCAGCCCTGCTTCAGGCCGTTGCCGTACCTGCAGCGCGCGTCCTGGTCGTTCGCGGCGTTGGAGGTCGCGAACTGCTGGCAGAGCGTCTTGCAGAGCAAGGTGCTAGTGTCGAATATCTGGAACTGTATCGTCGCTGTCTGCCGGCTTACCCGGCGGGCACCCTGATGCGCCGCATCGAAGCGGAACGCCTCAATGGCCTGGTGGTCAGCAGTGGGCAGGGTTTTGAACATTTGCAGCAACTGGCCGGTGCCGACTGGCCGCAGCTGGCACGCCTGCCGCTGTTCGTGCCTAGCCCACGGGTCGCCGAACAGGCAAGGGCCGCCGGGGCCCAACAGGTTGTGGATTGCCGTGGCGCCAGTGCCACGGCCTTGCTGGCAGCTGTGCAGCGCAGCGCTGCACCTGCCTCTTAAGGCGCTAAGCTGAACGCGATGCGCCCCCATGCAAAGGATGGATACGTGAGCGAGACTGTCTTGTCCAATAACGATCAGCCGTCGGCACAGGCGCCGGCGGAACCCGTCAACACCCCACCTGCCAAGCGCTCCGGCAGTGGCCTGGCAGCACTGGCCTTGCTGCTGGGTGCAGCCGGGGTGGCGGTAGGTGGCTGGGGGGTCTGGCAGGTGCGTCAACTGCAAGGCAGCGAGTTCAACCAGGGCCAGCACATCGAGGCGCTGACCCAGCGTGCCGAAGCCCTGCAGCAGCGCGAACAGCAGATCAGCGCGCAACTGGCCAGCCTGCCGGCGGCCAGCGAGCTGGAAGATCGCCGCCGCCTGGTGGCACAGTTGCAAGGTGACCAGCAGCGCCTCAGCCAGCGCCTGGAAACCGTGCTGGGCGAAAGCCGCAAGGAGTGGCGCCTGGCTGAAGCCGAGCACCTGCTGCGCCTTGCTACCCTGCGCCTGTCGGCCTTGCAGGACATCACCAGTGCCAAGGCCTTGGTCGAAGGCGCCGACGAGATCCTGCGCGAGCAGAGCGACCCGGGTGCATTCGCCGCCCGTGAGCAACTGGCACGCAGCCTGGCCACACTCAACAGCACTCAGCAACCAGACCGTACCGGCCTGTTCCTGAAACTGGCCGCACAGCGTGAGCTGGTGCAGCAACTGAGCGCCCAGTCGCCCGAGTTCGACAGCAATGCCGATGCGCTGGGTGCCCTGACTTCCGACGGAGATGGCGCCAGCCGGCTGTCGCAGTGGTGGGCAGAAATCTCCAAGTACTTCCAGATCGACTTCAACGCCGATGAAAACGTGCGGCCGCTGCTGGCCGGGCAGCAGTTGAACCAGCTGCGACTGGCCCTGAGCCTGACCATCGAGCAGGCCCAGTGGGCGGCGCTCAATGGTGACGCAAAGGTCTACACCCAGGCGCTGGACGACGCCCGCAGCGTGCTGTTGGCGAACTTCAACGCCGACAACCCGCAAAGCAAGGCCATGCTTGACAGCCTTAACGCCTTGGCCGAGCAACCGGTGTCGGTGGTTACCCCCGACCTCAGCGAAAGCCTGGCGGCCGTGCAGGCCTACATTCAGCGCCGTCACCTGCCGGCCGAGGCTGAAGGGGGCAAGCCATGAAGCGTGTCTACCTGCTGGCGGTGCTGGCAATCGTGATTGCTGCGGCGCTGGGTATTGCCGTCGCCAAGCACAGCGGCTACGTGCTGCTTTCCTATGGCAGCTTCCGCTATCAATCGGGGCTGTGGGCGGCACTGGCCGGCCTGCTGGCGGTGCTCGCAGTGTTGTGGCTGGTGCGTTATCTGGTCGGCCTGGTACTGACGTCCAGCGGGGTGGTCAACCCGTGGTCGCGGCGCAACCGCAGCCGGCGCATCCGCCTGGCCATCGAACAGGGCCAACTGGACCTTGCCGAGGGCCGCTGGGCCAGCGCTCAACGCCACTTGCACCGTGCCGCCGAGGCCGAGCGCCAACCGCTGCTGTACTACCTCGGTGCCGCACGTGCTGCCAACGAGCAAGGCCGCACCGAAGACAGCGACAACCTGCTGGAGCGTGCGCTGGAGCGTCAGCCGCAAGCAGAACTGGCCATTGCCCTGACCCATGCGCAGTTGCAGATGGACCGTGGTGAAAGTGACGGCGCCCTGGAAACCCTGCTGGCCATGCAGGAACGCCACCCGCACAACAGCCAGGTGCTGCGCCTGCTGCAGCGTCTGTATGTGGAGCGCGGTGACTGGTCGGCACTGATCCGTCTGCTGCCAGACCTGCGCAAGGGCAAGGTGCTGCCGTCCGCCGAGCTGGCGGCATTGGAACAACGTGCCTGGGGCCAGAACCTGAGCCTGGCCACCACCCGTGGCGAAGACGCGCAAACTGCACGCCAGGCCCTGGAACGCGCCTGGCAGCAACTGACCGCGGCCCAGCGCCAAGAGCCGCAACTGGTGCTGGCCTACGCCGAGCAATTGCGCCAGGTGGGGGCCCAGAACGAGGCCGAGCAAGTGCTGCGCACTGCCCTCAAGCGTGAGTACGAAAGCCATTTGGCCCGCCTGTACGGCCTGGTGCGCGGTGATGACCCGGCGCGCCAACTGCAAACGGCCGAAGGTTGGCTCAAGGCCCACCCGCAAGACGCCAGCCTGTTGCTGACCCTTGGCCGCCTGAGCCTGCAGAACCGCCTGTGGGGCAAGGCGCGTGACTACCTGGAAAGCAGCCTGCGCATGGAGCGCAACCCCGAGGCCTGTGCCGAACTGGCCCGTCTGCTCGCTGGCCTTGGCGAGACCGAGCGCAGCAACCAGCTGTTCCAGGAAGGCCTTGGCCTGCTGGACGAGCGCCTGCTGGCGCTGCCTTTGCCAGAAGGCGTACGCGCCTGACCCACCCCAGAGCCCGCGCAAAGGTGCGGGCTTTGGGGGCGGGTAACTTATCTACTGCTGTAGGTTAGTTCTGCAGCCCATTTCTTCCGGCGCTTCCTACTTTAGCAATGGAAATTTCCTACGCGCTTCAGCGACTTATCGCTACTGTAGCGCCTTGATACAAAGCGGGTCTTTCCTCTACCGTTTCAGACCACAACATTTCCCCGGGACTTTCACCGCCCATGCTTCCGGCCCGCTTGCGCACCTTTTTCCTTCCTTCCTGCCTGGCCGCATTGGCAGTACTGGTCGTGTCATTCCACCTGGAAAACATACTGGGGCTGGTGCCGTGCCCTTTGTGCGTCAGCCAGCGGCTATTGCTTGCCGCCTACGCACTGCTGAGCCTGGCGGCGGTAGTGCAGGCGCCGGGTGCGCAAGGCATCCGCCATTACGCGCGGGCTACGCTGGGCTGCTCGCTGGCCGGCGCGTTGCTGGCGGCACGGCATGTCTGGGTGCAGGGAGGTGGCGGTGCTATCCCTGTATGCCCGCTGCCGATCGGGCGTGTCTTCGAGCAATCCTGGAGCGAAGCCGCGCGGCAGTTCCTGCTGGGTGGCCCGCAATGCAGCTCGCTGACATGGAGCTTTCTCGACCTGACGCTGCCTGAGTGGAGCCTGCTGGCCTTCCTGTTGCTGGCCGTGCTGCCCTTGAGATGCCTGCTGGCGTATCGTTTCCGCAGCCGGGCAACAAGTTGACCTGGAACAAGGCCAGGCCACCAGTGCGACCAATGGCGGTTTTACAAGGTATTAAACACTTGTATGAACTTTGTCTGCTGCGTACCTTGATGGTCAGCACGCACGGGAATAATCTCCCAGCACGCATACTGAAAACACAACTGCTCGATGCCGTTCTGCTGATGTCACCTTTGTGCTGCGTATTCGTGGCGCGAGGTGCAGCGGCATCTACCCAGAAGGGATGAGATCGCCATGCTCGATAGTTGTCAGAACGCCCAGGAACGCTGGGGTGGGGTTCACAAGCTGATCGACCGTTGGCTGGAGGAGCGCCAGGAACTGGTGCAGGCTTTCCGCGCGTTGCGCGATGTGAAGCTGGCCTTTGCCGACAAGGACACCAACGGGGACTTTTGCGCGCTTCTGGTCGACTACGTTTCGGCGTGGCACTTCGAAGTCAGCGGGCAGTTGATCGAAGAAGCCAAGGCATTCGGTGACTCGCGAGGCCTGGAACTGGCCACGCAAATCAATCCGCGCATTGATGAAAGTACCCAGATCGCACTGGCCTTCAATGATCATTGCGAGAAAGGCGACTGCACTGACCCCGAGCGCTTTGCCGACAAGCTCAACAAGCTCGGCGGCCTTTTGCGCGAGCGTTTTGAGCTGGAAGACTGCCTGATCGAAGTGCTGCACACCGCGCACAAGGAAGAGGGCGCAGTCGAGGCTTGAAGGTTGGCGTCAGTCGCCAACCGACAGCAGTTCGATCTCGAACACCAGGGGTGTATAAGGTTCGATCAGATCACCCGCACCTTCGGCGCCATAGGCTTGCGCCGACGGAATTACCAGGCGCCATTTGGCGCCGGCGTGCATTTTTGGCAAGGCCACCTGCCACCCTTCGATCACCGAGTCCAGGCTGAACCACTGGGGCGCCTGGTTCTGGTCGAACACCGAGCCATCCGGCAGCTTGCCCACATAGCGCACCTGCACTTTGCCGCCTGCTCTGGGTTGAGCCCCCGTGCCTGGCTGCAGTTCGCTGTAAAGCACACCTTCCGGTAGTTCGTGTACTCCATAACGCCCACGCTCGTTGGCCATGAAGCGTGTTTCGGCTGCCTGCAACTTCTGCGTGGCGGCGTCACCTGCCTGCGCTTCGTGCTGCTGGAGCACCGCCTGCATCCGCGCCTTGTCGAGCTTCAGCGGTTGCCCCTGATAGGACTGCTTCAGGCCTTCGACCAGTGCATCCAGTTGCAAACCCGGCATCTCCTGGCGCAGCCGCTCACCCAGGCTGGCGCCCAGGCTGTAGGCGAGGTCCGTGTCGGTGCTGTCGGCCATTGCAACAGGCACCAGCAGGCATACACCTAATACAAGATATCGAGGCAATGCCCGGACTCCCAAATATCAGCAATGATTAATTCAGCAACTACACTTTCACGCAGCTGCAAGATAACAACTTTGCCCAGGCATGCAACGCGGCGTAAATATTACTGTCAACATGCCCTAGCGGCGGTAGCAGCAGAAGCATAGTATGAGCCGCAATCTCGTCAGCCAGGAGGTAAACCATGTCGGCCAAAAAGAAGCCAGTAAACACGCCGTTACACCTGCTCCAGCAACTTTCGGGCAGCCTGCTTGAACACTTGGAAGATGCCTGCTCGCAAGCGCTGGCTGATGCGGAAAAACTGCTGGCCAAACTGGAAAAGCAGCGCGGCAGGGCCCAGGAAAAACTGCACAACGGTCGCCTGAAATTGCAGGATGCTGCCAAGGCAGGTAAAGCCAAGGCGCAGACCAAAGCGCAGAAAGGCATTGGCGAACTTGAAGGGCTGCTCGATGCGCTGAAAGAACGTCAAACCCAGACCCGTACTTATATCCAGCAACTCAAGCGCGACGCGCAGGACAGCCTGAAGCTGGCCCAAGGTGTTGGCAAGGTTCGTGAAGCAGCCGCCAAGGCCCTTGATCTGCGCGCAGCCAAAACCTCCAAGCCTGTTGCTGCCAAGCCAGCAGCCAAAAATACTACCGCTGCCAAACCTGCCGCGAAGCCAGCAGCCAGAGCCACTGCTGCTGTTAAACCTGCCGCGAAGCCAGCTGCCAAAGCCGCTGTTGCTGCCAAGCCTGCCACGAAGCCGGCTGCCAAAGCCGCTGCTGCTGCCAAGCCTGCCGCGAAGCCGGCTGCCAAAGCCGCTGCTGCTGCCAAGCCTGCCGCGAAGCCAGCTGCCAAAGCCGCTGCTGCTGCCAAGCCTGTCGCGAAGCCAGTTGCGAAAGCCGCTTCTGCTGCCAAACCTGCGGCGAAACCGGCTGCCAAAGCCGCTGCTGCTGCCAAGCCTGCCGCGAAGCCAGCAGTTAAAGCCACTGCTGCTGCCAAGCCTGCCGCGAAGCCAGCAGTTAAAGCCGCTGCTGCTGCCAAGCCTGCCGCGAAGCCAGCAGTTAAAGCCACCGCTGCTGCCAAACCTGCCGCTAAGCCGGCTGTCAAAGCCGCTGCGAAACCTGCTGCCAAAGCTCCAGCACGTACCGCCGCCAAGCCAGCTGCAGCAAAACCCGTTGCCAGCAAGCCAGCCGAAGCCAAACCTGCTACCCCAGCCGCCAGCACCCCGGCTGCGGCAACCAACTCGGCCACCCCGGCCGCTTCGGCAGCGCCGTCGGCACCCGCCAGCACTCCGGCTCAGGCACCGTCTTCGGCCTCCTGAAGCGCGGCCGCCGCGACGCGCAACTGTTGCAGCGCGTCGTGGTGTAGGGCAGGGGCCGGCGCCAGCCGGGCCAGCCAGTCGTCCGCGGGCTCAGTGGAGTCTGCGGGCCACGCTCGCGAGCGTTCCTGCATGCGCTCCAGCAACGCTCTTTCTGCCTGCAACTCCAACCCCTTCACCTGTTCACGCAACGCCGCCAGTTGCGGGTCACCCGCCGCTGACGCTCGCCACTGCTGGCGCAGGCTGCGTAATGGGGCGACCACTTCACGCTGCCAGCGCTCGGCAACTTCGTGCAGCGCTTGCGCGCGCTCGTCCAGCACGGCCACGCCACGCGCCTGCAGCCAGGCAGCGCACAGCAGCAGGCAGACATCGCCACCCTGCGCCTGCAGTCTAAGGCAGGCCGCTTCCACGCCAGGCTTGGCATACAGGGCCAGGGCGTAATTCCACAGGTCGGTGTACATGGTTCCACTCGCGCTATGGGCCGAGGAAGCTGGTAGACTCCGCGACCATCATGATCAGACTAACCAACCTCACTTTACAGCGTGGTCCGCAGCGCTTGCTAGACGGCGCCGACATGACCCTGCACGCCGGTCACAAAGCCGGCCTGATCGGCGCCAACGGCGCCGGGAAATCCAGCCTGTTCGCCTTGCTGCGCGGTGAGCTGTCGCCAGATGGTGGCGATTGCCAACTGCCCGGCGACTGGCGCATCGCCCACATGCGCCAGGAGATCGAGACCCTCGACCGCGTGGCGGTGGACTATGTGCTCGATGGCGACGCGCGCCTGCGCAAGGTCCAGACCGAACTGGCTGCGGCCGAGCAGGCCCACGATGGCACCGCCCTGGCGCGCCTGCACAGTGAGCTGGAAGCCGCCGACGGTTATACCGCCGACGCCCGCGCGCGCAAATTGCTGGCGGGCCTGGGCTTCACCAACGAGCAGATGGACCGCCGCGTCGGCGACTTCTCCGGCGGCTGGCGGATGCGCCTGAACCTGGCTCAGGCACTGATGTGCCCGTCCGACCTGCTGCTGCTCGACGAACCCACCAACCACTTGGACCTCGACGCCATCCTGTGGCTGGAAGACTGGCTCAAAGGCTACCCCGGCACGCTGTTGCTGATTTCCCACGACCGTGACTTCCTCGACGCCGTGGTCGACCATGTGCTGCACGTCGAGCAGCGCAAGCTGAACCTGTACAAGGGCGGCTACAGCGCCTTCGAACGCACCCGTGCCGAACGCCTGGCGCAGCAGCAACAAGCTTACGAGAAGCAGCAGGCGCAGCGCGCGCACATGGAAAAGTACATCGCCCGCTTCAAGGCCCAGGCCACCAAGGCGCGCCAGGCCCAAAGCCGGATCAAGGCCCTGGAGCGCATGGAGGAGCTGTCGGCGGCGCATGTCGACTCGCCGTTCGACTTCGTCTTCCGCGAGTCGCAAAAAATCTCCAGCCCGTTGCTGAGCTTGTCCGAAGGCAGCCTGGGTTATGGCGACAAGGCCATCCTCGACAAGGTCAAGCTGCAGCTCACCCCGGGTGCGCGCATTGGCCTGCTGGGGCCCAACGGCGCTGGCAAGTCGACCCTGATCAAGAACCTTGCGGGTGAGCTGGAGCCGTTGTCGGGCCGCCTGGTACGTGGCGAGAATCTGTCCGTAGGCTACTTTGCCCAGCACCAGCTGGACTCGCTCGACGACAAGGCCAGCCCGCTGTTGCACCTGCAGCGTATTGCCCCCACCGAACGTGAGCAGACCTTGCGCGACTTCCTCGGCGGCTTCGACTTCCACGGCGCCCGCTGCGAAGAGCCGGTGGTGAATTTCTCCGGTGGCGAAAAGGCCCGCCTGGCGCTGGCGCTGATTGCCTGGGAACGGCCGAACCTGCTGCTGCTCGACGAACCGACCAACCACCTCGACCTGGAAATGCGCCTGGCGCTGACCATGGCGTTGCAGGAGTTTGCCGGTGCCGTGGTAGTGGTGTCTCACGACCGTCACCTGCTCAAGAGCACCACCGACGACTTTTTGTTGGTAGCCGACGGCAAGGTTGAACCCTTCGACGGTGACCTGGACGACTACAGCCGCTGGCTGGTCGAGTACCGCCAGCGCAGTGCACCGGCCAGTACCACCCCGGTCAACCCGGACAAGACCGACAAGAAGGCCCAGCGTCAGGCTGCCGCAGCCTTGCGCCAGCAGTTGGCACCGCACAAGAAGGTCGCCGACAAGTTGGAGGCCGAGCTTAACCAGATGCACGCGCAGTTGGCCGAGGTCGAGACCGCGCTGGGTGATGGAGGCGTTTACGAGTCGGCTCGTAAGGACGAGTTGCGTGAACTGCTGGCGCGCCAGACCAAGCTCAAGCAACGCGAAGGCGAGCTGGAAGAAGCCTGGATGGAAGCGTTGGAAACCCTCGAAAGCATGCAGGCTGAGCTTGAGGCGCTGTCCTGATGGAGGAGCTGCGTTCGCTGCTGCCAGGGCAATGGATGAACACCTTCTGGCTGGGCTTGCAGATTCTCTTGATCCTGGTGGCGGCCTTCGTCCTGCAGCGCATCGTGGCTCGGGGTTTGAGCCGCCTGGGCCAGCGTTACCCGCTGCCGCCAGAGCTGCTGGTACCGGTGCGCGGCGGCCTGCGATGGCTGATCATGGGCAGTGCGCTGCTATTCGTGCTGGAGCGCCTGGGCGTGTCCGCAACCGTGCTGTGGACGGCATTGTCCGGCTTTGTCGCGGTGGCGGCGGTGGCCTTCTTCGCCATGTGGAGCGTGCTGTCCAACCTGCTGTGCGCGGTGCTGATCTTCACGGTCGGGCCGTTTCGCATCGGTGATGTGGTCGAGCTGGTCGATACGCTGGACAAGCCGGGCGTGAAAGGCCGGGTGATCGCCATCAACCTGCTGTTTACCACCTTGCTGGAAATGCCCGAGGCGGGTGGGGCGCTGGTGCAGGTGCCCAATAGCCAGTTCTTCCAGAAGTCGGTGCGGCGCTGGCGCGGGGCTGAGGTACAGACGATGCACAAGGATGCATCTGTCGAGGCTGACTGATTGAACCTGTACCGGCCTCTTCGCGGGCATGCCCGCTCCCACAGATAATCCACAGGGTCTGAAATCTGCACTGTATCTGTGGGAGCGGGCGTGCCCGCGAAGAGGCCAGTACAGGCAGTAAAATTCCTCAAAATCTGCTGGTCATTTTTTCACCAACACCTTAGCTTAACGTTTTGCAATATATGCTTGAGCGAGGTGTGTGATGTCGATGGAAGTATGGTTGGGCTTCTTTGCCGCCTGTTGGGTGATCAGCCTTTCACCCGGTGCCGGGGCAATTGCCTCGATGTCCAGCGGCCTGCAGTATGGCTTCTGGCGTGGTTACTGGAATGCCCTGGGCCTGCAACTGGGCCTGATCGTGCAAATCGCCATCATTGCCGCCGGCGTCGGCGCCATCCTGGCCGCCTCGGCCACGGCCTTCCAGGTCATCAAATGGTTCGGCGTCGCCTACCTCGTCTACCTGGCCTACAAGCAATGGCGGGCCTTGCCGATGGACATGTCCGATGAGTCCGGCGTGCGTCCGATCGGCAAACCGCTGAGCCTGGTGTTCCGCGGGTTCCTGGTCAACGTCAGCAACCCCAAGGCGCTGGTGTTCATGCTGGCCGTACTGCCGCAGTTCATCAACCCGCATGCACCGCTGCTGCCGCAGTATGTGGCGATCACCGTGACCAT
The DNA here is from genome assembly GCA_029202525.1 of Candidatus Pseudomonas phytovorans. Classification (NCBI taxonomy): domain Bacteria; kingdom Pseudomonadati; phylum Pseudomonadota; class Gammaproteobacteria; order Pseudomonadales; family Pseudomonadaceae; genus Pseudomonas; species Candidatus Pseudomonas phytovorans. The sequence goes on along the minus strand of CP119325.1, from coordinate 308,945 downwards.
GATCACCGTGGACATGCTGGTGATGGCGGGGTACACCGGGCTGGCATCGCGGGTGTTGCGCTTGCTGCGTACACCCAAGCAGCAAAAACGACTGAACCGGACCTTTGCCGGGTTATTCATCGGCGCGGCCACCTTCCTGGCGACCCTGCGCCGGGCACCTCTCTGACAGATTTCAGGGGCCTGGTTCAGGCCCCTGCTGATCACCTGTCGTCACCTCGTTTGCCCCGACCGCACAAGTTTGGCCCTGCCTGCCGCTACCCGGCCTAAAATTGAAGATTGGGGGGCGAAACCGGAGGTGCATCATGCGTATGGCAAAGACCCTGCAGGCCCGCCTGGACAAGGCCAACTGCGACTACGACATCATTCCTCATCCACATTCGGCCACGAGCCTGGAGTCGGCCCGTACGGCCGGCGTGCCCGCCGAGCGGGTGGCCAAGTCGGTGATGCTCGATGACCGTCATGGCAACTACATCATGGCCGTGCTACCGGCCAACCGGCACCTGGACATGAGCAAAGTGCGCATGTCGGGGGCCTGGCAACTGACCCGCGAAAGCGGCCTGCCGAGCCTGTTCGGCGACTGCGAGCGCGGTGCCGTGCCGGCCCTTGGTGATGCTTATCAGATAAAAATGCTGCTTGATTCGAGTCTTACTCGCCAAGGTGATGTCTACCTGGAGGCAGGTGACCACGATCACTTGATCCACATGAGCATGGAGCAGTACATGAAGTTGGTGCCGCACGCCGAAGTGCGCGAGCTGTGCTGATGTTTTCACACCCATGCCAGGCGGGCGTCGTGGACGGCCTGCCTGGCGCTCAGGAGGAACCATGGAAGCGCCGATCCATCACTTTGCCGACCTGTTCAAGCAGTTGGGCTTGCCCGACGATCCCGAGAGTATCGATCAGTTCATCACCAGCCATTCCCCGCTGAAGAACGAAATCAAGCTGGTGGATGCGCCGTTCTGGACCGAGTCTCAGCGTGCTTTTCTCAAGGACAGCATCATTGAGGATGCCGATTGGGCGGAGCCGTTCGATCAACTTAACGAGGCGTTGCGCCGCCCCCGAAAATAAAGCGCCGAGCGGCACCTGACGAGTGATTGGCCGTTGCTATGCTCAGGAAAACAATAAGGGGATAGCGCAATGAAAGATCCCTATGCACCAGGTTTCTGGTGCTCCGTGACGATCCTGGGCACCCTGACGGCCAGTTATTTCTATGGCATCAGGCAGACGCAACAGATGAACCAGGCCGTGCATTTTCTGTATGCGGCTGCAGCGGTCACCGTGGCGGTTGTATTGGTGGCGCTGACCTGGATTGCCTGGCAGCAGTTGCACCTGAACAAGCGTGAAGTGATTCAGGGGCGAACGTTACTGACCATCTGGAACACCAAGGTGGCCCTGCGCCGCGTCGAAACGGTGTTCGACCGCTATTTCTGGGGCAGTTACTGGCATTCTGGGCGCACGTTCGAAGAAGTCATGGGCGAGCTCAAGGGCACACCGCTGGAGCAGAGCCTGGATGCCCTGAAGCGCCAGTGCCGGGCACTCGATCGTGAAATCCATGACCACCATCACCATTGGCTGGCCAATGCACGCGACCTGTCCAGCGTGGCCCAGGCCATGGCGCGTGAGCGCTATCAGCTGGACCTGGGCGAGCCCACCTGCAGTGGCCATGGCAATACGGCAGTGCTCAACCGTGACCTGGAGGTGCTGGTGTACACCTGGTCGGCGCGCCTGCGCAGTTTCGACCATCAACTGGACGAATTGGAGCGCGCCTACCACTGAGGGGCTTCACTCGCCTCGGATGTACTGCTCCAGTTGCTGAATCAGGCTGGCCTGTTCGGTGATGGTTTCCTTGACCAGGTCGCCGATCGACAGCAGGCCGAGCAGCTTGCCGTCGTCGACCACCGGCAGGTGACGCAGGTGCCGGTCGGTCATCAGGTTCATGCAGAAATCGAGCTTTTGCTTCGGTTGCACCGTCACCACGGGCGCACTCATGATTTCCCGCACCGGGGTGGCGGCGGAAGAGCGCCCCTTGAGCACCAGTTTGCGCGCGTAGTCCCGTTCGCTGACGATACCCACCACCCGGTTGCCCTCGACCACGGGCAACGCACCGACGTTTTTCTCCGCCAGCATTTTCAGGGCGTCGAGCACCGAGTCATCCGGGCCGATGGTGTAAACGGTCTGGTGCTGGGACTTGGTCTTGAGGATTTGTTCGACGGTCTTCATACGGGCCTCTGCGGGTGAAAAAGCGCTGTCTCGGAGTAACTAAAGCATCCGGCACGGCGCTCTGCACGGCAATGCAGGAAACGGCATGGAGCCCATTGAAAAACGTCATGAGCCTGCCGAGGGCAACTGGCTTGCCCGAATTCTGAAGGCTTGCGGGGTCCATGTGGGAGCGGGCGTGCCCGCGAACACCGGCGCAGCCGGTGCCAGACACCGCGTTGAATTCTTCGCGGGCCCGTCCGCTCCCACAGGAGTCTGGGTGTTTCCTATAGGCAACCGCCTGCGGCCACCTCCTGGCTCGCTTCCTTGAGTGCCGCCGCCACAGCGGCTGCATCGTTGGCGGTATACACCCGCCCGCCGGTGTTGCTGGCTGCGCAGTTGGAGCCGGTGCTGGCGCTGATATTGACCACGTTGATGCGCAGGCGTGGCTGGTTTTTGGCGATCTGCTCCGACACGCTGCACACGCTGGTGCCGCAACTGTCCCGGCCATCCACGAACATCACGATCACGCCATCCTGATCGCGTCCGTTCATCTTGCTGGCGGCGGCTTGCAGGCTTATCCCCAACCCGGTCCCGCCACGTGCTTTCAGGTCGGCCACACGTTTGACCAGGTCTGCGCGCTGGTCTTGCCCGAAGACGCCGTGATCCACCGGGCTGCGGCAACCGTCAAAGGTCACCAGGCGCATGTTCACGGTTTTGTCGAGGTCGGCGATGACGGTGCTCAGCGAGCTTTTCGCCACGTCCATACGGGTGAGCCGTTGCGGCTGGTTGTTGGCCAGCAGCTCATCGACGTAGGGAATGCGGGCCAGCAAGCCGATGTACCAAGGGTCAGCTTCTTTTTTCACCCTGATGCGCTGGTCCATGGAACCCGAAGTGTCCAGCACTACCGCAAATTCCGAGGCCTGGAACGCGCCCCCCGGCGTACAGATCGCGGTCTGCGTGTAGCCTTGCCAGCGCTGGTACAGCACAGGCCAGCTGCTGTACAGCCAGTAGAGCAGGAGCAGTAACAAGCCAAACAGCATCCAGGGCCACAGGCGCAGGCGGCGGCGCTCGGTCATCACCACGGTTCGGGTCTGGGCGGGCTTGGGGGGTGGTGCTGGTTTTGGCTTGGCCGGCGCGGGCTGTCGCGGTAAGGGAGGCGCGGGCACGGTTGGCGGCGCAGCGAGAGGTGCAGGCTGCCCCCAGCGAATCACCAGAGGTTCGTCGTTGATGCTGTACAGGTTGGCCAGGTCCGGTTGGCCGATGAGCGTGCGTAACGCCTCGGCTGCGGGTACCTGGCCGCGCCGTTGCAGCTCATCTGCCAACTGGCTGACGGCTGACTGGCGCTCTTCATAGCGTTTGAGCAAGGCAGCCTGCTGCTCTCGGCCGAGCGTGGCATACAGAAGCGGTTGCCCCTCCAGTTCAGACCACCATTCCAGCACCCCGTCGCGGCCCTGTCTGGGTATTGCGTACAGGTGAGCGATGCCCGGCGGAAAGTGCTGGCGGATCAACGCCACCCTGAGTTCGAGCGCGCTGGCAGCATCCTGGCTGGCGTGGGTGTCGCGGTTTACCCTTTGCATGGTTAGTCCTGGTTGCAATCGGCTGAGCTGGAGACTTCCTGGCTGGCAAGCTTGATGGCTGCGGCAACCTGCACCGCATCGCTGGCGGAATAGATGCTCCCACCCGTGCTCTGGGCGACACAGCTGGCCAGGTTGCTGTTGCTGATGTCGATCAGGTTGACGCGTAACCGCGGCTGCTCGCGGGCAATCCGCTGCGCTACTGCACAAACGTCCTGGTCACAGCCGTCGGCACCGTCGATGAACATCAGGATCACCCCATCGCGGTCGCGCCCGTTCATGGTCTTGGCCGCCACATCAAGGCTGGCTGCCAGGGCGGTGCCATCGTCTGGCACCAGTGCCTGGATACCGTTGATCAGTGCCGGGCGCTGGGCCAGAGAGAACACGCCGTGGTCCAGCGGCGCGCGGCAGCCATCGAAGGTCACCACGCGCATGTCCACCGCCGGGTGCAGGTCGTTGATCAGGTGGGTCAGGCTGCTCTTGGCCACGTCCATCCGTACGGGGGCCTGGGTAAGGCGCGCGACACGCTGCTGATCGATGTTCGGGTCGCTGTTGATGTTCTGGAAGAACCATTGCTCGTCTTCAAGGGTAGTGGCGACGTTGAGTTGCATTGAGCCCGAGGTGTCGAGCACCACGGAAAACTCGGGTGGTTGTACGCGGGTGTCCTTCACGCAGGCGTAGGGCGTGGCGGGGCGGGTGCCAAGCCAATGCTGCAGGTAGGGCCAGCCGAACCACAAGGCCAGGGCCAGCAACAGCAGGCCGAGCAGTGGCAACAAGAACCACGGCAGCCAGACCCAGCGCCGACGCACCACTGGCGCGGGGCGGGGCGGTGGCGGGGCGGGCGAAGGCTTGACCGGGGCAGGTTCGGCCCAGCGCACGACCAGCGGTTGGCCGTTGATGCTGTACAGGTTGTTCAGCTCGGCAGGCCCGATGAGCTTGCGCAGCAATGCAGCATCAACGGCCTGCCCCAGGCTTTCCAGCTTGCTTACCAGCTGTTGCACGGCTTCCTGGCGCTCGTCGTAGAGGCGCAGCAAGGCGGCCTGTTGCTCGGCGCCGAGGTCATGGTACCGGTGTGGTTGGCCTTGCAGTTCCGACCACCATTCGCGCTGGCCATCCTTGCCGTTGCGTGGGGTGGCAAACAGATGAGCGATGCTCGGGGGAAAATGCCTGACGATGATCGCCATGGCCTGTTCGAGCACCCGCAGGTCGTCCTTGGCGGGGCTGGTGTCGCGGGTGACCCGCTGCATGTGGATATCCTGAAAAGATACGGCAGCCGAAGCTGCCGATGAGGTTTTACTCGTAACCCAGGCTCAGCTGAAGGCGGCTGACCTGTTGTTGAAGAGCCGCGAGCTTCTGCTTGCGGGCTTCGATCTGGGCGCTGCTGGCATTTTGCGAGGGTGCGGCCTGGTTAGCTTTGAGCTGCTGCTCAAGGCCGGCGATCTGCTTTTGCACATCGCTCTTGTTGCCATGGCGTGCCTTGAGCGTGCCCAGCAGGTCGTTCAACGACTTTTCCAGGCTGGCCTGCTGACGCTGCTGGCTTTGCAGGTCCTGGCGGGTCGAGGCCTGCAGTGCACTCAACTGTGCGTACACTTCGTTGAACTGGCGGTTCTGCTCCTGGGCGCCGAGCAGTTCCTGTTCGCTGTTGCGCACACCTTCGGCATAACCGCCGCCGTAGTCGCAGTTGAGCTTGCCGATCAGGCTGGCGCTGCTGTCGGAAGCATTGCACTGTGAGGCCGTGGTCGCACAACCGGCCAGGCTGGCCAGCAGTGCCAGGCACAGGCAGTTACGTAAAAACATGGGGTGCCCTCCTTCAGCCCAGGGTGATTGCCGAACGCTGGCTGTAGAGGCCATCGACCTCCTGCTGCAGCGATGCGACCTTGGTGTTCATCTTGGCAATCTCGGCTTCGACCTTTTGCACTTCGGCCTGGCTGGCGCCGCCATCACGTTCAAGCTTGGCCACCTGCTGGTACTCGTTGACGCGGGTTTTCATGTTGCTCAGGTCTTTGCGCATCAAGCCGATGTTCTGGTCGATGTTGGCGATGTCCTGCTGGGCCTTGGCCTTGTCCAGGCTCTTGGCTTTCATGCTCTGCTGGATGCTGGCTATTTGTTGCTTGTCGTCATTGATGACGCGTTGCAGCGTATCGGTGCGCGCTGCGACTTTGGCGGTTTCACCCTGCACTTCGGTGGTCATCGCATTCAGGCGCTCGGAGGTATTGGCATATTTCGCCCGGCGCTGGTCGAGGTAGTAGTTGGCGCCCATGGCCACGCCGCACGCACCGACACCGGCGATGATCGAACAGGCGGCCTTGTTGCCGGAGTTGGACAACATACAGGCAAGAATGCCGGCGCTGGCGGCGATCGCACAGGCCTGGAAGCCCGATGTGGTGAAGAATTTGGCATCGTTGCCGCTGGTCAGGCGCGGGTCGACCGTGCCCTGGCCACTGGTCAGCGAGCTGCCGGTATTGGCGCAACCGGTAACGGCCAGGCAAGCAGCCATCAGCAGACCCAGCCAAGGGTTGATACGGGTGGATGTAGGGACGTTCATGGTGTAGCTCCTGGATGTTCTTGGGTCAGTGTGCGACGGTCTTGCAGCTGTTCAGCCATGCGTTGGCATCGATCTTCTGGGTCTTGAGGAAAGACATCTGGTTGGCCCAGTGGGTGCGCAGGTAGGGCGACAGGTCCTTGAGGTTCTTGTTGGCTTTGAACGAACCGTCCAGCACCGGAACCTGGGCTTCGAGCAAGTCCTTGCCGTACAGCGAACCCGACTCCACCAGGGAGCTGGCGTAGTAGCGGCTGAGCTTGTGCAGGCGCTCCTGCTGCTCTTCGAGCTTGACCTTGCGCACGCCACAGGTCGGGTCTTCTTCGCCGGCCTTGCAGTTGCTGGCGTAGTTTTTCTGCAGGAAGTCCAGGTACTGGCCATCGTCGAGCATCTTGGTGCACAGGAAGGCGCCAAGGTTGAGGCTGGCGCGGATCGCCTGGTCGCGGGCTTCCTGCTGCTGCTGGTTACTGGCGCGCAGCTGGTTCTCGACGGTTTTGAGCTGGTTCTTGAGGGCTTCGTCTTCCACGTTGGAGGCGAGCTCTTCCAGCGCCTTGACGGTGCCCTTCTGTTTGCTTTCGGCAGCCGGTTGATCGCTGCCCAGGTTGCTCCAGCTTTTTTCGATGTTCTTTACCCGGTCGCGCGAGGTCAGGGTCGGAGAAACCATGGCCAGGCGCAGGCCGTTGGTCTTCTTGGCCACTGCACCCTCGGCGTTGTAGTACGGCTCTTCCTGGCGCAGCGAGGTTCGCAGTTCGCCTTCGCTGGTCAGATAGTTGCCACCGCGCACCACATAGCCCCCGGCCTGGCCGTGCTGGCGGTCAAGCTTGTTCAGGCGGAACGGCTCGAACATCATCTCGCTGGCATTGCCGAGCATGTCATGCAGGCCCAGCGGGTTGGGCTTGAGCAGCCCGCTCAGCTGCAATTGGCCGTTGGCAGACTGCGCGCCGGCGAACCACTCGTAGGCATTCAGGCCCTCGGGCATGGGGTAGCGGCCATCGCGGAACTCGGCCGTACTGACTTGCAAGCCGCCACGTGCGGCGAATTCCCACTCCACTTCGGTTGGCAGGCGCAAGAAGCCCTGTGCGCCATCTTCCTTGGGCAGCTTGTCGGGTGCGTTGGCACGTAACCAGCGGTTGTACTTGTCGGCGGCCTGCAGGGCGTCCAGCCACGACACCGATACAATCGGCAGGCGCTGCTTGTTAGAGGCGGTCGGGCAGGTTTCGTCCATCAACGCCTTGTACTGCAGTTGGCTCATCTCGTACTTGGCGAGCAGGTAGTAGCGCGACTTCTCACCTTTGGCACTGGTGAAACTGCCGGCAATGAAGGCGGGGCGTGTCTGCTCGACATAGCCCCACTCGGCGCTGTCCTGGCCGATGTTGATGGGGTAGTCGTCCAGCGGCCCGGCCACCGGGATCATTACCTTGCGAAAGACCATGGCACCGTCACAGGGCATGGGCAGTACCACGTCTTCGGCGTCGGCCATCGGGTTGTAGTACTTCTCCTCCCAGGTGGCCGCTGTTGCTTGCAGCGCAAAGCCGAGAGCAAGTGGCGCCAGAAGCAGGTGGCTGTAGGCTTTAGAGTTCACGCAGGCTCTCCGCAGGTTGTATCCGTATGGCACGCAAGGCGCCGATCAGGGCGACCAGGCCGGCAACCAGCAAGGCCAGCAGCAGGGCGACCAAGCCGTGCCATACGGTGATGTGACAAATGAAGGTGCCGGTTGCCTGGCTGCTGACCAGCAACCGGTCGAACAGCAGGCTGCCGAGGTAGTAGCAGCCGAGCCCGCCCAGGTAGCCCACCAGGCTCAGCACCAGTGCTTGAAGCACGACGTAGGCCGATACTGCAGGGCTGCTGAAACCCAACAGGCGCAGCACGGCCAGGTGGCGGCGCTTTCGGTCGATGTTGGCCAGGAAGGCGCCGACCAGCGAGGCGATGCAGCCGATCAGGGCGGCCCCGGCAATAACGCCGAAAATCAGCCCGAGCACGTGGTTGATTGCCTTGACGCTGTTGATCTCCGCCAGGCGGCTGGCGGTTTCGATGCGCTGCTCGTTGAGCCATTGCTCCAGCGGTGCCACGCTGTCGATGTCCCGTGCATAGACCCGGGCCCGTGCGTAGCCGACGCTCAGGGTATCAAGGGCCTGACCACTGCTTGCTCCAAGGCTGGCGACCAGATAACCATCGCGATAGTGCTCCAGCTCCATCAGTAGCTCGGGGCTGACAAAGGCTGCAGGGCGGGCGAAGCGCACCGAGCTGACGATGGCACGTACCTGCAGTGCGCGCTCGCCACGCTCGTTGACTTCGTTCAGGCGTCGGGCAACGCGCAAGCGCAGGGTGTCACCGACCTTGGCTTCAAGGCGTTGAGCGGCACGTTCGCTGAGAATCAGCTGGTCGGGTGCCAGCTCGCTCAGGTCTGTCGCCAACAGCGGATCGCCGGCACGAGTAGGAATCACCTCGACGTTGTCAGCGAAGCGGCCGTGTGCGCCCAGCAGGTCGGCCTGGGTGTTCAAGGAGCGGGTCTGACCGATCGCGAAGCCCACCTCCGGGCGTGCCTGCAACCGCTGCAACCAGGCTTGGTCGAAATGGCCGCTGCTGAGCATTTTGACTTCAAGGTTGCGGGGGTCGCTGAGCAGTTCCTGTTGCAA